>JAGRJP010000069.1 GCA_020442665.1 Lysobacterales bacterium | reverse complement strand
TGTTGCTAGTCGCTTTGGGGTTAATCTCAGGGTTAATTTGATAGTTAAAATATAGATTATTTATGAAAAGAAAATTAACCATGAAGTTCATAAAGGACATGAGGGTTTTAATATTTTAAACTTCGTGATGGAAACGAAAAGTAGGTATTTTTGCTTTCAGCTTGTTCTAAGTATCAGCTCAGGAAGACAATAAATTATCTCTGTGTAACTCCGTGTCTTCTCTGTGAAACTCTGTGTTCCTTAACAAACAAAAAGGCACGATATTAAACCGTGCCTATGCAGTTTTTCAAAGTCTGAACTTTCGGAACTATCTTTCGCTGATCGGCACAACTTTTCTTGGTCCAACTCCGACATAATCGGCATTTGGTCTGATAATGCGGTTGTTAGCGCGTTGTTCCATTACGTGTGCTGCCCAGCCGGTGATTCTTGAGCAGACAAAGATTGGAGTAAACAGTTTGGTTGGAATATCCATGAAATGATAGGCGGAGGCGTGAAAGAAGTCAGCGTTAGGGAAGATGCGTTTTTCATCCCACATTTTCTTCTCAACGGCACAGCTGACATCGTATAGGCATTCGTCACCAACCTCTTCGGAGAGTTCTTTACTCCAGCGTTTGATTAGAGCATTTCTTGGGTCGGATTCGGTGTAAACCGCATGTCCAAATCCCATGATGAGTTGTTTTGTTGCGAGCATCTCGTCAATTCCGGCAATGGCTTCATCAACAGATTTCCATTGTGATAGCATTGCCATAGCGGCTTCATTAGCTCCGCCGTGTAAAGGTCCTCGTAAGGCTCCGACCGCAGCAGTCACACAGGAATACATATCAGATAATGTGGAAGCAACCACACGACCTGTGAATGTTGAAGCATTGAATTCATGCTCGGCATATAGAATTAGTGAAACATCCATTACACGAGCATGTAAGTCACTTGGCTTTTTGCCATGAAGCATGTGTAAGAAATGCCCGCCGATTGAATCATCATCGGTTTCTGTTTCGATACGAACACCTTCGTGGCTAAATTTGTACCAGTAACAGATAATTGAAGGAAAAGCTCCTAAAAGTCTGTCGGCGGCATCTTGTTGTTGGGAGAAATCTGTTTCCGGTTCGATGTTACCAAGCATGGAACAACCGGTGCGCATGACATCCATCGGATGTGTGCTTTTTGGAATCATTTCCAAGGTTTTCTTCACTTCTTCCGGTAAACCACGATTGGCTTTGATTTTTGCAGCATATTTATCCAATTGCTGTTGATTAGGAAGTTCTCCGTGAAATATCAGATAAGCGGTTTCATAAAATGTGGTGTTTTCAGCTAAATCTGAAACGTCATAACCGTTGTAGGTTAAACCGGAACCGGAAACACCAACCGTACAGAGTTTGGTTTCACCAGCTGATTGTCCGCGAAGACCTGCTCCGCCAACTTTTTTCTTACCTGCCATTTGTTTTCTCCTTATTTGTCTTTTGAGAATAATTCATCGAGTTTTTGTTCGTATTTGTGATAGCCCAGAAATTGATACATGTCTTCTCTGGGTTGCATAATTTCCACGACATTGCGTTGATGCCCGTCTTTGAGTATCGCTTGGTAAACCGTTTGTGCGGCTTTATTCATCGCACGATAAGCGGAACAACAATAAAGCACGATATCGACACCATGCTGTGCTAGTTCGGATTGCGAATAGAGTTCGGTTTTACCGAATTCGGTGATATTCGCCAGAATCGGAACATTCACAGAGGCTTTGATTTTTTGATATTGCTCTAATGATTGAACGGCTTCGGGGAAAAGCATGTCTGCTCCGGCTTCCACATAAGCGTTCATTCGTTCAATGGCTGAATCTAAACCTTCAACCGCTAAAGCATCAGTACGAGCCATAATCACGAAATTATCATCCGTTCTGGCATCAACAGCTGCTTTGATACGGTCAACCATTTCTTCTTTAGTGACAACTTCTTTATTAGGGCGGTGTCCGCAACGCTTTTGCGAGACCTGATCTTCCATGTGCATGGCCGCTGCTCCGGCTTTAATCACACTTCGTGTGGTTCGGGCTATATTGAAAGCTCCTCCCCAACCGGTATCGATATCAATTAACAACGGTAAGGAACAAACATCTGTAATTCTTCTGACATCAGTCAACACATCTTCCAATGAGCTGATTCCCAAATCCGGCATTCCCAAAGAGTTGGCAGCCACTCCGCCACCGGATAAATAAATGGCTTTATGACCAGTTTGTTCTGCCATCAAAGCGGTGAGGGCGGTAATAGTTCCAACAACCGGAAGCGGTTTGTTATTGTTGACAGCTTCTCTGAATTTTAATCCGGCGGATTGTATTGTCTTTGTCATGATATTATTTTACTTGCCAGTGGTTAATATTGTCGGTATTGTAATCTTTTGTGCAATTATACTTTTGTTTGATTTTTTAAAAAACACCAAAAAAATTCGCTGCGGATTATACCAGAATGATTGGCAAAAGACTAATTAGAGAGTGCTTATATAAGGTGTCTGATTTTTTAGAATATCAAAAAAAACGCCCTGTTGTCAGAGCGTTTTTTAAATAGGGTGATTATGTTTAAATTACATGATATAAACAAATATAAACAAGCCAATCCATACAACATCAACAAAGTGCCAGTACCATGCCACCGCTTCAAAACCAAAATGGCTGTCCGGCTTGAAATGACCTTTTATCATACGAATGGTGATAACAGTCAACATAATTGCGCCTAATGTTACATGCATACCGTGGAAGCCGGTGAGCATAAAGAATGTTGAGCCATAAATTCCTGAACCTAATGTCAAACCAAGATGTTGATAGGCTTCAATATACTCTTCAGCTTGATAGAACAAGAATGTCGCACCAAGAATAACCGTTGCAATCAACCAACCGATTGTTTTCTTACGAAGTCCTTTAATCAAGGCATGGTGAGCGATTGTTAAAGTGATGGAACTCGCCATCAGTAAAATGGTATTAATTAAAGGCAAGTGGTAAGGGTCGATTAGTTCAAATTCACCACCAACATTTGCAGGACCGTTTGTTGGCCAAACACCTTCATAACCGGACCAAATTTCATTATTTGTCCAAGAACCGGTTCCTTCGCCACCAAGCCAAGGCACTGCAAAATTTCTAACATACCAGAGTGCGCCAAAGAAACATGCAAAGAACATCACTTCTGAGAAGATAAACCACACCATTCCCATTCTGAATGATGTATCAACTTGTTCGTTATACATTTGACTTTCAGATTCTTTGACAACTTCACCAAACCAGCCAAACATCATAAAAATAATGACTGCAAAACCAAGGTACATCAATACTGGAGTATGTGAAGATGAGCTGTTCATGAAAGTAGCAGCACCGACTGCTGTTAATGTCATGCCAATTGAGCCGACAATCGGCCAACGTGCTTTATGTGGCACAAAATATTGTTCAGTATTTGTATTTGACATTTTACCCCTCGTTTCTAAATTTTGTTTTTTGAATCAAATTCATAAAAAGTATAAGACAACGTCATGATATCGACGTCTTCTCGTAAATTCGAATCTACAATGAAAGTCACAGGCATTAATACTTCTTCCTGTGGTTCTAAAGTTTGTTCGGTAAAACAGAAACATTCTGTTTTGTTAAAATATAAAGAGGCTTTACCCGGAGCAACGCTATAGGTGGCTCTGCCGGTAATGGCTCTCTTTTTTGATAAATTTTTTGCGTAATATTCAGTTTTATACAACTTACCAGGCACAACTTTCATATTGAATTCAGTGGGTCGGAATTCCCAGTTAAGTTGTGAGTTGACATTGGCATCAAACTGAACAGTGATTTCACGATTTTCATCAACAACCTGTTTTTTGATAATATCTTCAGCCACAGGATCTCCGGTTTTGCCATTCAAGCCGGTGAGCTCGCAGAAAGTGTCATAGAGCGGAACTAAAGCAAATGCAAATCCGAACATCAGGACTGATACGATTGTTGTTTTTAAAACCGTTTTATTCATAATTATCTAAAGTTCAGCATATAAAAAGCCGAAAACATTGCTATCGCAAACACAAGCAACCCTAACGCTGTGCGTCGGGCTGCTTTTCTTCTTTGCTCGATATCGTTATTGGACATATCTGTATTAGTGTGATGAAACGTGCGCTAATTGTTCATCTTTAACAGGTGCTCCATCCTGGAAAGTGTGATGAGGAGCCGGAGATGGTACAAACCATTCTAAACCTTTTGCACTATCCCAAACTCTGTCTGTTGCTTTTGTGGTGCCTTTACCTTTGACAGTTCTCCAAACAATAATGCAGAAGAAGACTTGTGCCAAACCAAAAGCGAATCCACCAATACTTGACCACATGTTAAACTCAGTAAATTGAGTTGAATAATCAGGAATACGTCTTGGCATTCCAGCTAAACCTAAGAAATGTTGCGGGAAGAACAGAACATTGACAGAAATTGTTGACCACCAGAAATGGATTTTCCCTAGTCTTTCTGAGTACATGTTACCAGTCCATTTTGGAATCCAGTAATAGACTCCGCCGATAATTGCAAATACTGCACCTGTTACCAGAACGTAGTGGAAGTGTGCAACAATGAAGTAGGTATCATGATACTGGAAATCAGCCGGAGCAATTGACATCATCAATCCAGAGAAACCACCAATGGTGAATAGAATTACAAATGCTATCGCAAACAACATTGGTGTTTCAAATGTCATCGCCCCTTTCCACATGGTTGCAACCCAGTTGAATACTTTGACTCCTGTCGGAATCGAAATCAGCATAGTTGCATACATGAAGTACAATTCTGCACCAAATGGCATACCAACACTAAACATGTGGTGAGCCCAAACGATGAATGACAAGAATGCAATTGCTGCTGATGCATAAACCATAGAAACATAACCAAACAATGGCTTACGAGCAAAAGTAGGAATAATTTCAGAGATGATTCCAAATGATGGAAGAATCATAATATAAACTTCAGGATGTCCGAAGAACCAGAAAATATGCTGGAATAAGACCGGATCACCACCACCGGCAGCGTTAAAGAATGTTGTACCGAAATAGTGATCAGTTAACAGCATGGTTACTGCGCCCGCAAATACAGGCATAACAGCAATCAACAAGAAAGCAGTGATCAACCATGTCCATACAAACAATGGCATTTTCAAGTAGCCCATATTCGGAGCTCGCATGTTCATGATTGTAGCAATAACGTTAATTGCACCCATGATTGAAGAAATACCCATCATGTGGATTGCAAATACCGCAAATGCCAGATTTTTACCACCTTGTAAAACCAGAGGAGGATATAGTGTCCAACCTGCAGCAGGAGCACCGCCATCCATAAAGAAGGTAGAACCCAGCATAATAAAAGCAAAAGGTAAAATCCAGAATGACCAGTTATTCATTCTTGGCAATGCCATGTCAGGAGCGCCAATCATCATTGGAATCATCCAGTTAGCAAAACCAACGAAAGCAGGCATTACAGCACCAAATACCATTATCAATGCATGCATGGTTGTTAGCTGGTTGAAGAAATCAGGCTCAACAAATTGCAATCCGGGTTGGAACAATTCAAGACGAATAATCATCGCCAACGCACCGCCGGCAATGAACATAATCAGTGCGAAAACCAGATAAAGAGTACCGATATCTTTATGGTTTGTTGTCATTAACCATCTGTTTACAAAACCTTTGGGTTTGTGGTCATGGTCGTGTTCGTGATCTAAAGTTGTAGTATGACTCATTTTCTCTACCCTCAAATATTATCAGTTTTTAGCTAGTGTTTGAACAGATACATCGCCTGCAAGGTTTTCACCTTTCTGCTCACTCAGCCATTTAGCGAAGTCTTCTTTAGATTTTACTTCAACAACAATTGGCATAAATCCATGGTCTTTACCGCATAATTCAGCACATTGACCACGATAAGTACCAACTTCCTTAACATTTGTCCATGCTTCGTTCACATAACCGGGAATTGCATCTCTTTTCCAGCCAAACTGTGGAACCCACCAAGAGTGAATCACGTCATTGGAAGTGAGTAAGAATCTAATATTGGTATCCACCGGTATAACCAATGGTTGATCGACGTCTAACAGATAATTTTCAATTTCACCCGGTCGTTTTTTATTTGGGAAATCACCAATCTGACGAGCCATGTCGCTATCTCTTTTCAAAGTGCTTAGAAAAGAAACATTTTCTCCCAGATACTCATATTTCCATTTCCATTGATAACCTGTAACTTTTACCGTCATTTCCATATTGAGGTGTTCACCATTTTCATCTTTTGGAGCTTCCATTCTCATTAGTGCTTTAGTCGCAGGAACTGCCATAGAAACCAAAATCAGAATAGGAATAATCGTCCAGATTACTTCTGCTTTGGTGCTGTGTGAAAACTGTGCCGCTTCGACACCTTTTGATTTTCTATGTGCAAACATGGAATAAATCATTGTTCCAAAAACCAGAACGGCTATGACCACACAAATCCAGAAAACAATCATGTGTAAATCATAAGCTGTTTGACTGAATTCGGTCACACCTTGTGTCATATTTACACCATATTCAGCGTAGGCAAAGCCGGAAATAAATGTGCCCAGAACTGTAAAAAAGAGACTTAAATACCCTCTTTTACAACTTTTTGTTGTTTTATTCATTGATTCTATAACCTCATTGATTTTCTTTTGGCGTTTAAACTTTGATGCATTCAGAGTAACTCAGTTGCCGGCAATATCTGCCTGAACTAATGATGATGCCTCTACCAATCGACGGTAGTTTAGCATGAGCAATTTGAAAAAGTCGCATTGATTTATGAAATTTATCAA
>JAGRJP010000068.1:626-3384 GCA_020442665.1 Lysobacterales bacterium | reverse complement strand
TATCAAAAAAACAATCCTGAAGTGGCATTACTTAACGTAGGAATTGAAGACAACAAAGGTGATGATACGGTCAAACAAGCAGATGCTATGCTCAACGAATCTGATATCAATTATATTGGTTACTGCGAAGGAACGCATTTGTTCAATGGTTATGCCGATGTGATTTGTTGCAATGGTTTCGTCGGCAATATCACTATTAAAGCCTGTGAAGCAATGGCATCCTATATCAAAAACGAAAGTTGCGATTCACCGAAAACATCATTGTGGCAAAAAATTAAAAAAGGGATGCGTATCGTTGAGCCTGATGAGTATAATGGTGCACTTTTACTTGGTCTGGACGGTCTTGTTGTTAAAAGTCATGGCAATTGTAATGCCTTGGCGTTTACCTCTGCAATCCGACAAGCTTATAATATTTCTCAGCATGATGTTATTGCAAGCATGAGAAAATCACTGGAGAATTAATACATGACAATTTATTCGAAAATTATCGGTACAGGCAGATATTTGCCTGAGAAAATCATCACCAACGCTGATTTAGAAAAAACACTCGATACCAGTGATCAGTGGATTCAGGAACGCACCGGAATCAAACAAAGACACGTCGCAGCCGAAGGTCAGTACACTTCTGATTTGGCTTATGAGGCTTCATTAAAAGCTCTGAAAGCATCTGGTTTAAACAAAAAAGATATTGATTTAATTGTTGTCGGAACAACAACTCCTGATTTGGTCTTTCCAAGCACAGCATGTTTATTACAAAGTAAATTAGGCATGAAAAAAATCGGAGCTATGGATGTTAATGCTGCTTGTAGTGGATTTATTTATGCTCTAAGCGTTGCGAATAATTTCATTAAATCAGGAACTCATAAAAATGTTCTCGTTGTTGGAGCCGAAACTTTAACTCGAATCGTCAACTGGCAAGATCGTACTACAGCCGTATTATTTGGCGATGGAGCCGGAGCTGCGGTTTTGACGGCAAGTAATGAACCGGGAATCCTTTCAACACACATTCATGCGACCGGAAATTATGCTGATTTGCTGAAAACCAATGTTGGTCCATCGGTTGGTATGAATGAAGAAATTGCTATTTCCATGAAAGGCAATGAAGTTTTTAAAGTTGCAGTCACAACTTTGGGTCGTATTGTTGATGAAACATTAGAGTACAACAATCTGGACAAATCGGATATCGACTGGTTGGTTCCTCATCAAGCTAATTTAAGAATTATTTCTGCAACTGCCAAAAAACTCAAAATGAGTATGGAACAAGTGATTGTAACTGTTGGAGATACAGGAAACACATCTGCGGCTTCAGTTCCAATGGCATTGGATATTGGAATTCGTGAAGGAAAAATTAAACCGGGCCAAACAGTATTGCTTGAAGCGTTTGGTGGCGGCTTCACTTGGGGTTCAGCTTTGCTGAAACTCTAAATTCAAACAGTTTTCAAATCAATTTCAAAAGGGGACAAAAAGATGAAAAATCTTGCTTTTGTATTTCCGGGACAGGGTTCGCAAGCAGTTGGAATGGTTGCCGACTTGTATGAGTCTTATCCTCAAATTCAACATATTTTTGCTCGTGCCAGCGACGTATTAGAACTCGATTTGATGGAAATGGTGGCATCAGATGTTCACAATCAACTCAATCTGACACAATACACTCAGCCGGCATTGCTCACTTCTTCGGTTGCGATTTGGGAATTATGGAAAGAAAAATCATCCGTACGACCAACGTTTATGGCAGGGCATAGTTTGGGCGAATATTCTGCGCTCGTTTGTGCCGGAGCATTAAATTTTGAAGATGCCGTTTTACTGACTCATAAACGCGGTAAGTACATGCAGGAAGCAGTTCCTGAAGGAACAGGAGCAATGATGGCAGTTCTTGGTTTGGAAGACCAGCAAGTGGTGGAAATATGCCAGCAAGCCGATGCCGGTGGAAATGTAACGGCAGCGAATTTCAATTCTCCGGGTCAGGTGGTGATTTCCGGTAGTAAAGAAGCTGTGGAAAAAGCAGCTGGACAGGCAAAAGAAGCCGGCGCCAAAAGAGTCATGCCTTTGCCTGTGAGCGTGCCTTCACATTGTGCATTAATGCAACCGGCAGCCGATAAACTGGCAGAGGATTTAGTCACCATTGATATCAAATCTCCGGAAATTCCGGTGGTTCATAACAGCGATGTTATGCCCCATATCTCACCTGAAAACATCAAAAAAGCTCTTGTTGAGCAATTATACAAATCCGTACAATGGACACAAACCAATCAGTTTTTCATTGATAAAGGCATTTTAAACATTGCTGAATGCGGGCCGGGAAAAGTTTTATCGGGCTTGGCAAAACGAACTCATCGTACGTGGAATATTTATAGTTTAAATACAGCTGATGGTTTCAATCAAGCTGTCAATGCGGGAGATCAGGAATCATGAAAATTTCAATCGAGAATCAAATTGCATTAGTAACCGGCGCATCTCGAGGAATCGGTGCTGCTATTTCAGATACATTGGCACAAGCAGGAGCTTATGTTATCGGAACAGCTACCAGCGAAGCCGGCGCTCAGACAATATCGGAAAGACTTGGCGCTCATGGTTGTGGTAAAGTTTTGGATGTCAGCAATGCTGAAAGCATTGAAAACTTGATGAATGAACTGAAAGAAGAAAATAAGTTGCCAACAATTTTGGTTAACAACGCAGGAATTGCCAAAGATAATTTACTCATGCGTCTGAAAGATGATGAGTGGGATATGGTTCTGGATACCAATTTAAAATCCGTTTA
>JAGRJP010000068.1:0-428 GCA_020442665.1 Lysobacterales bacterium | reverse complement strand
CAAACCGACATGACCAAAGACATGAACGAAGAAGCCAAGCAAGCACTTATCAAAGATGTTCCATTAGGGACTCTGGGAGAAGCTCAGGATATTGCCAATGCAGTTTTGTTTTTGGCATCGGATATGGGTAAGTATATCACGGGCGAGACGTTGCACATAAACGGCGGAATGCTAATGAATTAGCAATGATATTGGGGTAGAAATTCCTTCTCTCTGCGTTATAAAATACTGACATACTGCTTGTATGCTCGTATTTCAAGCCTTGATAGAAAGAATTTCTACCTCAATCTAACTGCTAATTGAACTTTCACATTTTAAGCCTTGATTTGATACATTTTTCCTGCAATATCCCTTACTAATTGCACTTTACTAATTGAAATAGTTAATGTCTATCCAAAACTACGGTAAAAAATTAATTCGGGAAGGAG
>JAGRJP010000067.1 GCA_020442665.1 Lysobacterales bacterium | reverse complement strand
GTTTGGCGGTGATTCATGCCGGGCCGATTGTTTATGGTTTTCCATCACGAATTTCTGCAACTGTCGCTCCCGGAAGAGCCGGTGTGGTGAATATCGAAGGTCAGGCGTCGATGTCCGGTTCGATTCATACCAAAGGCTTTCAAATTTTGGTTGGCTTGCTCAGACATTTATTGCCAACCAAACATCCGTTGACATTTAGTGCTTCGATTGCGTTCGAACAAAGCTATGGCGGAATTGATGGGGACTCAGCATCAGGGGCTGAGTTTTGTTGTTTGATTTCGGCAATTACCGGTATTCCAATTAGTCAGGAATACGCCATGACCGGTGCGATTGACCAACACGGGCGATTGCAAGCCATTGGAGGAGTGAATGAAAAAATCGAAGGCTTTTATGACACTTGCTTGTCACAAGGTTTAACAACAACTCAAGGGGTTATCATCCCACAATCCAATGCCGGAGATTTAATGTTGCGTGATGATGTTCAGCAAGCAGTAAAAGATGGAAACTTCGCAGTCCATGCCGTCACACATATTACTCAGGCTCTTGAAATTCTCTGTGAAAAACCGGCAGGCGAACTGATAAATGGTGAATATGCGAAAGACACCATCCTTCATGAGGCCATGCAAAAATCACATCTTTTCTGGAAAAATACTAACAACAATAAATATGACGACTTATGACATCTAAAGTAAATTACCAAGGACAATTGCGGACACACGCTGTCCACTTACAATCAAATTCAGTAGTTATCACTGATGCTCCGGTTGATAACCAGGGAAAGGGAGAAGCCTTCTCTCCAACCGATTTGGTCGCAACCGCATTAGCCAGTTGTATGATGACGATTATGGGAATTAAAGCCGAGTCGATGAACATCGACCTTAGCGGCACTCATGCCGATGTGGTAAAGCATATGAGTGAGAACCCCAGACGAATCAGCCAAGTTGAAGTCATAATGACAATGAATCAAAACTTTGATGATAAAACCCGCAAAATTCTCGAAAAAGCCGCACTCACCTGCCCTGTCAGCCAAAGTTTGCATTCGGATTTGGTGCAAAATGTGAGATTTGTTTATCCCTGAGAAAAATAATTAAAATTAAATGAGGTGATTCGCTTCGCTTTTTTGTATGTATTAAGTATCAACAACTTAATAGGTGCAGAATGTTTAGAGTAACCACCACATCAATATTTTTAATTATCTTTTCATCACAGGTACAAGCGTGGAAATCCGTAGGATCTTCGCCAGGTTTTGGAACTTGTAGTTATTCCACAATTCAGGATGCCATAGACTCAGGCGATAGTGAAATTCGCGTTCTGAACAACCAGACATTTACTGAAAACCTGACAATAACTGATAGCATCGATATTAAGGGAGGATTCTCATCCTGTTTAAGTGCTCAGTTGAACACTCAGTCCGGAGGAAATACCGAAATTGACGGATCTGCATCATTAGGCTCAGCAACAATCACAATTGACTCAACATCAGAACCAACTATCAGGTTTTATAATCTGAATATTACTGGAGCGGCGGATACTATTTTCGTCAATGGAGGTCATGGAATTGAAATTGGCGATTCCAATGGAATTATTGAAATACATAACTCTCTAATTATCGGCAATACTGCTGAAGAAGGTGGTGGAATTTATAGTGCCAACCCACCGGGAAGCCTAACAGTGATTATTGAAGACTCCTCTGTATTTGGGAACTCTGTCAGCAATCGGGGAGGTGGAGTTTTCTGCGGAAATGCTAATACCAATGTATTAATTTACGGAAACTCGTTAGTAGGTGAAAACTCAGCAGTTGATGGTGGTGGAATCTATGCGACTAATGGTTGCTATGTCGAAATAAATTCCGGTAGCGACCTTCAACCCGGAAGCGACTTAAAAGGTATCATTGGAAACACCGCATCCGGAAATGGAGCTGGAATATATTTAGATTTGGCTGCTTATTTAAGCCTGTTTGGAAACACCTATGGAGGCGGTCAGTACGGTAATAACACTGAGCCGGTTACAATTGCTGATAACATTTCTTCAAACAATGGTGGTGGAATTTATGCCATCAACAGTTCCACAATAGATGGGTCAGATGTTTACATTACCAACAATGTTTCATCATCCGGTAAAGGAGGTGCAATCTATATGGGAAACAGCACTACAACTCCGGTTACAGCATCAATTTCAGACTCAGAATCACAATGTTGGAATCCGGGAAAATGTTCCATTATTTCCAACAACCATGCCTCATCCAATGGTGGAGCAATTTATATGGAAGGTTCTTCTGAACTCACACTCAGAAACACTCATGTCTCAGGAAACAGAGCAACTTTTGGTACTGCTCTATATGTCTCTTCAATAAATGGTTCTGGGACATCGGCTCATCTGGACGGTAATTATTTTTATGATAACGGAAATGATGGCTCCGGATTTGGTGACAGCTTTGTAATCCGTGGTAACGGTAATGTGGATATTACTATTTTGCACAATACGATTGCAGGAAATGATGCTGATGACTCACGAGCTATCATTGGAATTATTGGTTCAAATTTAATACTGAAAAACTCCATTATCAGTAATGGAACTGAAACAGTTCTTGAACAGAATGGAACAAATACTTTAAATTTTTCATGTTTAATCGTCAATGAGAACATCAGCATCCCATCAGCAACATCGTCAAACGACATTGGTTTTGTTAATAGTGCCAATGATGACTATCACTTGAACTCGGATTCGTTCGCGATTGATTTTTGTGCATCGGCTGCTTCAAACAATAAGGATGCAGATGTTGAATACCGAGGTTGGGATGATGAAACAGTTCCTGACTTTTTAGGAACATATGATGCCGGCGCCGATGAAAGCTACATCAACGATATTATTTTCAAAAACAGTTTTGAGTAGGAGATAGAAATGAAAAAATTATTAATTGTACTAATATTATTTGTTTCAGCACCTCAAGCAACTATGATTACCGTTACAGGAGCCGATGGAACAATTGCCGATGATGGATTTTGCTCGATTTCAGAAGCAATTAATTCAGCCAATAATGATACTTCATCCGGCTCTACCCCCGGAGAGTGTCCGGCAGGTTCTGGAGCAGATATTATTGAACTAACCTCGAACATCTCTTTAACATTTGAAAATCACAACGATGCCACCTTCGGAAGAACCGGAACTCCGGCGATAAACTCTGAAATTGAAATTAAGGGCATGAGTCACGAGATAGCTAGGCAATCTGGACTGACTTGCAACAACGATAATGTCAGTGATGTTGGAGAATTCAGATTATTCCTGATTATTGCTAATGGTTTTTTAAAACTGAACAACGTCACTTTAACAAACGGCTGTGTGGATAATACCGACTTTTCAAATTCATATTATGGCGGTGCAGTCTACAATAAAGGAAGTTTATCGATTACAAACAGTATTATTATCTCAAACAAAGCCAATAGTGGTGGTGGAGTATACAATGCAAACCAAGGAGTTATATCCTCGGTTATCAATAGCTCTTTCGAATCAAATAGCACAGTTGATTCAGGAGGAGGAATATTCAATGAAGGAAACATTTATTCTATATCAAACTGTAATTTTTCTGAAAACTCTTCATACTATGGAGGAGGCCTTGAGAATTTTCAAAATATTGGATCTATCAAAAATTCTACTTTTACAGAAAACTCGGCCGTTTATGGAGGTGGAATAGACAATGCTGACTCCATCAATGAAATAATCAATTCCACTTTTTCAGCAAATTTAGCAAATACAGGTGGAGGTCTCAGTAACACTGGTACAAATATCAATTTCATAATCAACAGTACATTCTATGGCAATGAAGCAACAACAAATGGGGGAGGAATTCATAATCAGAGTAGCAATTTGAATAATTTAAACCATTCACTTTTCGCAAATAATTTAGCCACAGCAAATGCTGACTGTTACTTACAAAGCGGTATTGTTATCGGAAACAACAATATTTCAAATCAAGATAATGGGACCTGTAGTAGTGCAATCGACCAAACTGATATGACTCTTTCAACCATTGATATTCTGAGTGATAATGGTTGTTTTGAAACATTGCCTGGTGGTTCATGTGTTCAAACTCATGCTTTATTAACAGGGAGTGAAGCGATTGATGCCGGAAACTCAACTTCAACCAATCATGACCAACGGAATTTTTCAGCAAATGGAGTCCGGGATATTGGAGCGTATGAATATCAAGGCATTAATGATTTAATATACAAAAACGGTTTTAATTAAAACAATATCAAAGTGAAGCAATCTGCGATAGAATGTATGAATACAAATTAGCAAAACATTTCATATCATGAAACTAATCGAAAAAGCTTTGGAAATCGCTTTACAAGCACATATTGGACAAACCGACAAATCGGGTGAAACCTATATACTTCACCCGTTACGTTTAATGAACAAGATGAAATCAGATGATGAAAAAGCGGTTGCCCTATTGCATGATGTGATTGAAGATTCCGATTTTTCAGCTGACAAATTGTTATCTCAGGGAATACCTGAACATGTCGTGACTGCCGTTAAAGCCCTAACCAAAATTGAAGACGAATCCTATCTGGAATTTATCGAACGAGTTAAACTCAACCCTTTAGCAACCAAGGTCAAAATCGCCGACCTGGAAGATAATATTAACATCCTCAGACTTAAAACTCTCAACTCTGACGACCTGCAACGAGTGAAAAAATATCACCAAGCATGGATGGCTTTGAATGGTTGATACTGAGATTTTTTATCATAAAAACTATCTATTTTTCAAAATATTAAGCAATTCAATATTAATGTAATAATTACTTCTGCCAATTTTGACTTTTTCCAATAATCCAGCTTCATTTAACTGTTTCAAGTAGCTTCCTGACGTATTTCTGTGGACTCCCAATTGATTTTCAAGAAAATCAATTTTTGTATAGGGATGTTTGAATAAAATATTTATAAGATCATGGCTGTAAAAAGAAAAATTATTACGGATAAGAATTTTATACTTATCCATCAGTTTCTTAATTTTATTAACAACAATAATTGTTTCTCGTGCTGTTATCTCAACACCTTTAAGCATCCATACAATCCATTCCTCCCAATTATTATTTGTTCGCACTTCTTGTAACAGCCTGTAATAATCAGCTTTATTACGAATGATATAACTACTTAAATACAGCACAGGTATGTCCAGAAGATTTTGTTGTACGAGAAAAAGCATATTTAGCAATCGCCCGGTTCTACCGTTCCCATCATAAAAGGGGTGAATACTTTCAAACTGAAAGTGAATGATTGGCATTTTTATCAAAGGGTCAATATCATGAAATGAAGCATCATTGATATAAACCTCCAAATTGCTAAATAAATCTTTTATTTCGCGAATATTCTGAGGAGGTGTAAAAACAATTTCTCCAGAGTTTTTATTTTTCAGAGTTGTTCCTGGTAATTTTCTAATAGGATGATTCGGAGCAATGATAGCCTGTATTTCAATAATGTCATTTACAGTTATCAATCCACGAGTGTTTAATTTATCAACTCCTAATCTCAAGGCATGTGCATAATTAATCGCCTCTTTCGCTTCTCTAGAGGCTTTTTTATTATCAACAGAGGCTTTATATAATTCATCATCTGTTGTCACAATATTCTCGATTTCATTACTGTCCTTAGCCTCTTGCAATGCTAAGGTGTCAATCAATATTCCAGAGTTTGGAATCTTGGAAACTTCTCCTTTTAACTCCCCTAATAACCGGCTTGCTTTGCTTAATGCTTTCAAAGTTGCCACAGTTTCACAATCAATTTGAGGAGGTAAAGGTGTAATCGGAATTTCAGTCATTTAAAATTATTTTTAAATCAATATGCACAAATTTAGCATTATTTTGTACTTTTTCTTAGTTTTATGCACAAATATTTCTATTTTTTGTGCATGTCTTGATTATCTGCACAAAATTTAATGATTTTTTGTAGATAAAATAGAGGTGTTTATACAGGAGTCTTTAAAGAGAGCCGAGATAGAATTACAAATATTACAAAAGCAATCAAAATGGCGCGCTTGAGACGATTTGAACGTCTGACCTGCCACTTAGGAGGCGGCGGCTCTATCCTGCTGAGCTACAAGCGCTTTGGCTGGTTTTTTAATTTTCGTTGAAAACGATAGCAATATTTTCCATATCGTTACTGACAGCGATTCGGCTGATTCCTGATAATCCCGGAATGCTGAATTCATGGGCAATCATCCAGTTATTACCGTTCTCACTGAAATAAAGCGTATTGTCTTTTCCGCACCAGAAGTTGCCTTTTTTGTCCATTTCAAAATCTTCCACACCTTGCGGTAGTTTTATAATTTTGCTTTTTTTGAATTTCTTGGTGTCAAACTTGCTAATCCACCAGTTATCCATGGATTTATCGACAAAGTACATATTTTTGTATTTTTCATCAGGTTTGAGGGTTCTGCCAATATTTGATGCCATGAGTTTTGGTTTTCTACCGGTGGTTTGATAGTACAAGTCGCCTTGCTCACCATTGATAATAAACATCCACAATTGATTTTTTCCGGTCCAGTTATGATAGCCGATATTGTCCATGTCACTCATCAATGCTGCTTTGTCCTGCTTACCTTTTTTGTGTAACCAGTAAACATGTTGCGCATCACTGCCATCGGTTTTTTTATCCAATTCAACACGCACCACGCTAATTCCGTCACGATCAGCAATTGAGGTGGCTGAATATTCACTCTGTGGAGTTCGCATATAAGGAGTGGCTTCTCTGGTTTTTAAATTCAAGCGGTAAATGTCCGATTGCTTGTTGATAAAACGAGTGAAATAAATGTACTTGTCCTTTTCCATAAAAACAGGCTGTGAATCATAACCGGTTCTCGAAGTCACATTTTGTGGATTACTGAGTTGAACTTTTCCTTTGGAAACTTTTAAGTTAGCTAATACAATTTCCGTACCCGGTGGAGAGTTCTCCTGTGTTTCTTTTGCCGTTTCTTGCTCAGCAAAGACAGAAACAGGCATAATCAGAACAAATATAAACAGAATCAGTGTTTTCATGGTTATTTTCCACATTGAGTTATTTCATGGCAGTATAGCAAAAATAATTCACTTTTGTTAATAGCATCATTGCGAAACAACAACTAAAACGAACGTTTGAGCCAAATGTCGTATCAATGTTAAAAACAGTGTTTTTCTAGACATTAAGGTAGTTTTTATGCAAAATCAGTTCTTTTAAAGGCATTTTAGCGTCACATACTCTGAATTTATGTTGAAAGTTTTTGTAATAAACGGTCCGAATTTGAATCTTTTGGGAAAAAGAGAACCGGAAATTTATGGTTCACAAACTTTAGAGGATATAAAGACCGATTTGACGGAGTTTACAGCAAAACATTCAATAAGTGATATTGAATTAGAGTTTTTTCAATCCAATCGTGAATATGAGATAATTGAAAAAATACAATCTTTGTTAGGTGA
The DNA here is from genome assembly GCA_020442665.1 of Lysobacterales bacterium. GTDB lineage: Bacteria > Pseudomonadota > Gammaproteobacteria > Xanthomonadales > Marinicellaceae > NORP309. The sequence continues at coordinate 1,643 of JAGRJP010000067.1, read as the reverse complement.
AAAAAATCACTGGATGATCTTTAATCCGGCAGCGTTTACACACACCAGCGTAGCAATCAGGGATGCTTTGTTAGCCACACAAATACCATTTATTGAAGTCCATCTGTCAAATATTTTTGCACGCGAAGAATTCAGACATAAAAGCTGGTTTTCAGATATTGCCAGAGGCACTATTACAGGACTTGGAGCTAGCGGATACAGGCTGGCGGTAGAATACATTATCGAATCAAATAACAAATAATCAATCGGGGACACCGCATGGATATCAGAAAAATCAAAAAACTTATCGAGCTGTTGGAAAGTTCATCTTTGGCAGAAATGGAAATTCATGAAGGAAAAGAGTCAGTCAGGCTTTCAAGACATTCACAAAGCGTTGCCACTGCGCAACCTGTGTCCGTTGTTGCTCAGCCTGTTACCACTCCCAAAGCAGCTGAATCAGCTCCTGTTGAAAATACCGAAAGCAGTAACGAATCATCGGTTCGAGAAGAAAGTGGACACATCCAGCGTAGTCCGATGGTTGGTACATATTATGCATCTTCATCTCCTGAAGCCGATCCGTTTGTCAAAGTTGGGCAAAAAGTTAAAGTGGGCGACACTCTTTGCATTGTCGAAGCAATGAAAATGTTTAATCAAATCGAGTCAGAGTTTAGTGGCACAGTGACTAAGATTCTGGTGGAAAATGGTCAACCCATTGAGTTTGATGAACCATTGTTTGTAATTAGTTAGGTTGTTGCCATGTTTTCAAAAGTAGTCATCGCCAATCGTGGCGAAATCGCACTCCGAATACTGCGTGCCTGTCATACAATGGGAATCAAAACTGTTGCTGTTCATTCAACAGCTGACAGGAATCAAAAACACGTTGGTATGGCTGATGAATCAGTATGTATCGGACCACCGCCATCGCTTAACAGCTATTTGGACATGCCAAAAATCATTGCCGCAGCCGAAGTTACTGATGCTGAAGCAATTCATCCCGGGTATGGATTCCTCGCTGAAAACGCAGACTTTGCTGAAAGAGTTGAAAAATCTGGATTCACTTTCATTGGTCCTCGTGCTGATACCATTCGTTTGATGGGCGACAAAGTTGCGGCTATCGAAGCCATGCGTTCCGCCGGTGTGCCTTGTGTTCCCGGCTCAGATGGACCATTGACAGATGATATTGAGAGAAATCTGAAAATTGCCAAAAAAATTGGGTACCCGATAATTATTAAAGCGGCAGCCGGTGGCGGTGGTCGTGGTATGCGAGTGGTTCATACTGAGGCAGCATTGAATAACGCCATTAAAATGACCCAAACCGAAGCAGCAGCCGCTTTCGGGGACGGAACTGTTTATATGGAAAAATATTTGCAGAATCCGAGACACATTGAGATTCAAGTGCTTTCTGATAAACATGGAAATGCGATTCATTTGGGCGAAAGGGATTGTTCCATGCAACGTCGTCATCAAAAAGTGGTTGAGGAAGCTCCTGCTCCCGGAATTACTGAAGAAGAACGTGAAAAAATTGGCTCTGTTTGTGTTGAAGCCTGCAAACGTATCCGATATGAAGGCGCAGGAACTTTTGAGTTTTTGTATGATGAAGGTGAGTTTTACTTTATCGAGATGAATACTCGGATTCAGGTGGAACATCCGGTCACAGAAGCAAT
>JAGRJP010000066.1 GCA_020442665.1 Lysobacterales bacterium | reverse complement strand
CTTGTGTTTCTAGCAAAGGTCTCTATTATTCTTATGGTGCAATTTCAACTAATGAATACAACAGTTTTAAACAGGAAAAGAAATATTTCCAACTTTCAAGAACTGGAGAAATCACGAATATAAAGTTAATCCAAGACGATATTGAGAATGAATATTGGATTAATTCATTTGTGTTTGATGGCAATATCTATTTTTCCAGACCTGGTTATTATAGTTTTAATGGTTTGTATGAACTGGATTCAGAAAGTGGCAACCTTGTTTTGATTGAACAAACCCAAGCACAAGAACACTCAAAGTCCAATGGATTTATTCATGGGGAAAGGAATCTATATGATTTTATTAATTCAAAATACCCACCATTTGAAGGTTCTATTGTTGTTTATGACAAGGAATTTAAAGTTGTAAACAGTATTAACGGGGTAGATACATTAAATACCAAGATTTATAGCAATGAAGATAGAGAATTGTTTTATTTTCAGGGAAAACCAATGATCGATAAAATTGGTATTATAGATAATATTGAAGCTACTGAACCAATACAGTTGGCTGATATAAAAATCTTGAGAATAATTAGTGATGAATCAAAAGTTTATGTGTTTGGTAGCGATTATAAAAACGAGGGGAAGATAGGATTGTATGTTGTATCTGAACAAATGCTTATTTCAAGAAAACTGACTGGTTTGTGGGTCAGCCCCGACTGGCAGAGCCAAGGTTTATCAATCCATACAGGAAAAAGGCAAGATGTCTCTGAATATATATTTGTCAGTTTTTATATGTACCGCGACGGTAATCCATTTTGGGTAGCTGGTAGTCATGATATAGATAGTGGTACAAACTCAATCGAGATAGATTTATTTGAATTTATCGGATCATCTTTCTTACCAAATGATTCAAATTATGAATATCAGAGAGATACTTTTGGGAAAATTATTATTGAACCAACTTCATGTAATAATATGAATGTTCGTATTGAAACAGTTGGAAGTGATACTATAGATTTGAGTATGAGAAGAATTGGTGATATATCTAATGACATGACATGTATAGACTAATCTTTTAAATATTAGTTGGAAAAGAGCCTGTCTAATCGCAAACAGTCAGTAGGTTGAATATACTCGACCTGCTGACTCAAATCCATATACAAACCTTGTAGGAAAACCACCCCAAAATATAAATATATTCCTAAAACCAAAAAGCATTTTGCCGATATTTTAATTCTTCCAAATCTCTAAAATGGGCATCATGTTTCGCGATGTCGCGAACTTGAAATTTTAACTTAAACATTTTGGAGAAATATTATGAAAAAATTATTAACAGCAGCTATCACTTCTTTGGTTCTTTTTAGTCAATCTTTGTTTGCAGTGAATATTAATACCGCAGATGCTAAATCTCTGGCAGAAGAATTAAACGGAATTGGTGCGAAAAAAGCTCAGGCAATCGTTGATTATCGCACTGAACACGGTGATTTTAAAACCATTGAAAGCCTAACTGAAGTTAAAGGCATCGGTTTGAAAACTGTTGAAAAAAATCGAGATGCGATTGAATTATCAGAAAAATAATCAACTGTTTTTCAACAATAAAAAGCCGCCTTGTGCGGCTTTTTTGGTTTTTCCAATCTTTTTTATGAAAGATTAACAGTTGTTTTGATAATATTCCCATCAAGAGCGTTCAAAGTTTGAATATTTTGACTATTAACCGATACGCGGAGGGCGTTGTGAATAAATCAATTTTGACAGTATTATTTCTACTTTTAAGTTTAAATACTTAGGCAGTTCATTTGAGCTCAGATGGCACTGGTCAAGTACTGATATTTCCTTATTACACAGTCAACAATAACTATAACACCTTAATTACCATTATCAATACAACCGAAAACTCCAAGGCGTTGCGGGTTCGATTTCGAGAAGCTGCCAATGGACGCGAGGTTTATGCCTATAATCTTTATCTGGGACCTTTTGATGTTTGGGTAGGAGGGCTTTATAAAAGTGGTGAAGAAGATGGTTATGTTACTAAGATGATTAATGCGGATGATTCTTGTACAGTTCCGCAGTTGGCTGGTGATAATCTTCATTTTTATGATGATAATTTTGATGAGGACTATGGAGATGACTTGTTCCGTATGTATGAAGGATTTATGGAAGTCATTGAAATGGGAGAGCTTACCGGTGACAGTGCTTTGGCAACGGTATTTAATGATGAACAACCTCAGGGGAATTGCAATCTCCTGCAACAAGCATGGGAGCCCGGTGGTTACTGGGATAATGATTCACAAACTGACTTATTACCACCATCAGGTGGAATTACCGGAAGCATAGAGTTAATCAATGTTCTCAATGGGGTGGCTATCTCTGAACCGGTTACAGCATTAAAGGATTTTTCTGATGTCATCCTGCACTTTCCAGCGGAAAATAATTCTCCTGCATTGAGTGACAGCAAGTTATCTTCAACTATCACTGCTGAGCAGGGTAACAGCCTGGAGTTACATTGGGAAACTGGATATGAGTCTGTCAGCTCTGTTTTGATGAAGACGCAGATAATGACGGAGTATGTGTTAACTGATGGTATCGGTGCACAAACAGAGTGGATGGTTTCATTTCCAACAAGACAGTATTTTGTTGATGAGTTGTATATAGGTCAAAGTCCTTTTCCTATTCCTCCATTTGCAGGCACTCGTGGTGACAATGTTTATACTTATGAACAAAATAACAACACTATTTTTCCAGACTGTGAGGTGATAACAACAACACTATATGATAGAGAGGAACAGGGGCCGGAACCAAGATTAATAATTAGACCACCTACATCACAAAGGCAAGAATACTTACTGTGCTTCTCTGTCAATTCTATCCCATTAATTGATGACGAATCCTATCATTCTGGATTTTTTGGGAGTCAATATCCGGTTCTTGAGAGTTGGAGTTTTAATACAGACTATAGACCAGCTACTGATATTTTAGTATCGATACCAGCGTACCCTGCTACACCTCAAACTCCAGCAACTCAGGCTCAATATTTTGATACTGGATGGTTAGCTTTATCCATGGCTCAAGCAATGTTCAATACACAACAGGATATCGTTATTGGTGGCTTGCCAGTGATTGGATTTTCGGTTCAGCAATATACCAATGGAAATTTGGGTGATGGAGTACTGGCAAATTATGCCGGAAGTTTTGAGAATAAATATAAAACACTTATTACTGTCATGGATGATAACCCGATTGAAGCGGATAATGAGGCTATGAGCCTTTCTCAGGATGGAACCGGGCAAGTGTTGATTTATCCCTATTACACGGTAAGGAACAATCTCAACACCTTGATATCGGTTGTTAATACCACTGATAGTACCAAAGCCATTAAAGTGCGTTTTTATGAGGGTAAGAATTCGCGAACTTGCCTTGATTTTAATGTTTACCTGTCGCCTTATGATGTCTGGACCTCCGGTTTGGTACTTGTCTCTGCAACAGCTTTATATTCTCCGGGATTTGAGGGACATGAAACTGCTAAAATAGTCACAAATGATAACTCCTGTACCGATCCTGCAATAATTAGCGGATATGAATTCCTGCCCTGGTCTTTTAGTGGAGATAATCTGGACCCTTTAGGTGATGATTTGTCCCGTTGCACCGAAGGCCATTTTGAAATCATTGAAATGGGTGTAATTGGTGATGCAACTATTGGAATATCAACCACACAATATGGTATTTTGCATGATAATGGCAGACCTAACGATTGTGGGGTTTTGATTGACAACTGGTCCGGACTTGGTACTCTTGACTGGTCAAATAATGCCAATGATGGTTTTGAGCCACCAACCGGAGGTCTTTATGGATCGGCTTCACTTATTGATGTTGATTCAGGAACAGATGCCGGATATGATGCGATTGCCATCAATGGTTACAGCAACCAACCCCAGCATACAAATCCCGGAAGTTTGTTGCCGGATTTATCTACGGGGAATGTTACAAAAACTTCAATCGAAACCGATAATGGCGTGTTAAAAACAAACTGGCAAACATCGGTTGATGCAGTCTCGGCATTATTTATGAGTTCTCAAAAGCTCAATGATTTTGTTATTAGTGACAATATCGGTGCAGAAACTGAGTGGATAACTACCTTTCCAACCAAACGATTTTATGTTGATCCTAATTTTTCAGGTTCAGCATTACCGATTCCACCTTTTAAAATAGGACTTTCTGAGTTTGGTTCTTGTGAAAATCATCGGTTTAAGGCTTTTGGTCGGGAACAACAGCTCGGTATGCAAATGGGACCGGTAGCTATTTTTGATCCGCCTCCACCAAATTATAATATTTTTCCAGAGTATTGCTGGTCGGTAAATGTGTCTGATGTTAATCAAGGAGATAATGAGAGTTCAATTCTAGACTCACAATTGTGGTTGAATGACTGGCAGGCTGACCCTGATTATGCATCAGTTTCAGATCTTTCATTTGACACCGGCTGGATGCAAACTGACTATGTTGATGAGATAACCAACCCAAGTAAGTTAACGGGGGGCGGTGACAGTGGTGAGGTTCATGAGTTTTTTGGCAAACCTGTTATTGGATTTAATATCCAAAAATATGTTAATGGTGCATTGGGAGATGAAAACACTTCTGTTTTGGCAAATTATGCAGTGATTAAAAGAGATAAATATAAAAGAAAGATTCTGATTACTGAATAAGTAAGCATATTGAAAAAAGCCGCTCAGTGCGGCTTTTATTATAAATTCTGTTTGATAATATCAGTCAGACACTCTATATGTTCAGGTGTGTCGTTTAATGCAGGTATGTAACTGTATTTTTTCCCGCCGGATTCGAGAAAGTATTCCTTGTTTTCTTCTTCGATTTCCTCGAGTGTTTCCAAACAATCGGCTGAAAAGCCCGGGCAAATCACTTGTACATCGGTGATGCCTTGTGAGGGCAGATTTTGCAAAGTTTCATCCAAATATGGTTTGAGCCATTCCAGTTTTCCGAAACGAGATTGAAAGCACACCATGTATTCATCAGAGTTCAGGTTCATTTCCTTAACTAATAAATCCACTGTGGCGTAGCATTGTTCAGGATAGATATCACCGCGTTCGTAATAGATTTTCGGAATTCCATGAAACGAAAATATCAACTTCTGTGGTTTTCCATGTTCTTGCCAATGCT
>JAGRJP010000065.1 GCA_020442665.1 Lysobacterales bacterium | reverse complement strand
TCTGATCAAATAAAAAGTCAGTATCGGCAAAAAGAACCACTTTAGGGTTTTCTGAGGTTTGAACAACCGAATCCTTACTCACACCTTCAATCCCATTCTGGAAAGCTGTTTTAATTTCACCGTTGAGTCTGGCTGCCAGAATATAGTTTTTGTCATCCGGTTGGTAATTCTGGAACAAAGTTGAAGGATCAAACAAAAACTTGAGTTTATCGGTATCCGTTGTTGAAGCTAATTTTGAGCTGCTTAAAATAGATTGCAGATGATCTCCTTCAAAATAACCTGAAGCTGCAATATTTACTGTACTCAGTTCCCGAGTGACGATATCTTCAGTATTAAAAGACTCACCCTCCAACGCTAAATATGCAAGGTGTCTGGTGGGTCGCCCGCCTTGGCTGGTTTGAATATTGAGCGCAAATTTATCATCCAATATCACTTTCTTCGGATCGAATTTGACATTCCATGCTTTTAACAATTTATCAAGACTCGAACTTCTGTCAGCCTGATAAGCAGCCATAGGATTTTGTGGATCCTGCGGAACATCTTCAGCTTGAGAATGCGGGTCAACAAATAACAATAATCTTCCACCTTTCATTACAAATTGATCGATGGCAAATAATGTTTTATCACTCAAAGTTTTAGGATGAATCAGCATCAACACATCAATATCACTATCAATGGTTTCGGCAGTAATCTCGATATTTTTAACTTCATAATCCTTTTCCAACTGAGTGGCAAAAACCTGTGCCTCCACTCTTTCTCCGGTTTGCTGATCAAATTTTGCCTGAACATTTATTGAGCTCATAATACCAATTGTTTTCTTCTCAGGGTTATTGAGATTATTTATCAATTGTGCAATATCGTACTCCAAATAAGACTCTCGATCCGGTTGTAAAAAAGGAATCACTTCAACAGAATCCAAAGTATTTTCGCCAACCAAGCCAAAGAACACATTTTCACCGCCATCGCCAACCGGCAGAGCTTGTAAACCATACTGCGAGGCTTCATCTTCTTCCGGCGAGAAGATTTTCGGGTCAATTAAGGAAACTTGTAATTTTGAGTCCGAATAGCGTTGCATTTCATTCAGCAAATCTATAACTGTATTTTTATAAGTTCTTAATGGCGGAATGCTGTGAGTCGCCTCATCGGAAAAATAAAGTTTCAGGTGAACATTTTCTTCAATGTTCTGGAGAATATTTTTGGTTCCATCATTTAAAGTAAACAGTTTGTTTTCGGTTAAATCGAGTCGGGTTCTGGAAAATATTCCCGACTGGCTGATAATAATCGAACCCAGCATAAAAATTGCCAAAAGTATCAATAATTTTGTTGCATTAGATTTCATGTTTTCCTCCTTAATCCGCTTTCTTAATGTCTAACAATACTGATGTCGCATAAAGCCACACGCCAATGACCATAACGAAATAAACCAAATCTCCCAAATCAAGTACACCTTTATTGATACTGCCAAAGTGACTGAGAAAGCTGGTGGAAGCAATAGCATCAACCATAAATTGCGGCATCCATGAAGAGAAGAAATCCAACACTAATGGCAACCCGGCAAGCAAAAATACAAAACAAATCACCGCTGTCAAAATAAATGCGATGACCTGATTTTTACTGGCTACCGAAATGCAAGAACCAATAGCAAGAAAAGCTCCTGCCAAAAGAAAACTACCGATATAACTGGCAAATATCATGCCATTATCCGGCTCACCCAGATAGTTAATGGAAATCCAGATTGGAAATGTTAAAAACAAGGCAATTCCAACAAATATCCATGATGAGAAGAATTTACCCAACACTAAATCTTTCTGTGAAACCGGCAATGTCATTAACAACTCAATATTGCCACTTCGACGTTCCTCAGACCACATCCGCATCGACACAGCAGGCACAAGAAATAGATATAACCAGGGATGAAATCCAAAAAATGGAGCCAAATCGGCCTGATTCCGCTCGTATAATCCGCCAAGATAAAAAGCAAATACACCACTTAGTATTAAAAAAATGACAATGAAAACATAGGCAATCGGGGTTGAAAAATAACCTTGCAACTCACGTCTGATAACTGCGTTCATAGGACTCATTATGCCACCTCCTTATTTTCTAAAGTAATGCTTCTGAACACCTCATCCAATCTTCCCGCTTCCATTGTAAGACGAGTCACAGAAATGTTGTGCTGTTTCAAAAAGTCACTAATTTCATCAAAAATGTAAATTCCCTGAGCAGGAAATACAGTTGTCTTGCTTTTCTTGCTGTCAAATTCAACATCTCTGACACAGCTCAGGTTTTTAATCTCATCCAATAAAGAAAAATCTATGTTGGCATCAAATGTAACCGCATTGTGGAAACGTGACATATTTTCCAATTCACCCGGCGTGTTATCGGCTACAATTTTACCATCTGCAATAATCACAGCCCGATCACAAACCGCGTGAACCTCTTCGAGAATATGTGTTGAAATAATAATAGTCTTATCTTTTGCCATTGATGTTATCAACTCACGAACATCATGTTTTTGATTCGGGTCCAGACCATCTGTTGGTTCATCCAGAATCAACACTTCCGGATTATGAATAATTGCCTGTGCCAAACCCACTCGGCGTTTAAACCCTTTTGAAAGTGTTTCGATACGTTGATAATAGACTTTTGCCAGATTGATTCGGTCAACAACTTCATCCACTTTGGTGTTGATTTGATTTTTGTCGATTCCTCGCATTCTTGCTATAAATCTGATGAAATCACAAACTTTCATCTCATCATAGCTGGGAGCTCCTTCAGGTAAATAACCAATCTTTTGCTTAACAGCAATTGGATTTTCAAACAGGTCAATACCACAAACGTTCACACTTCCGGAAGTCGGTTGTAAAAAACCGGTAATCATCTTCATGGTTGTTGATTTTCCGGCACCATTTGGGCCAAGAAAACCGAGAACTTCACCCTTGTTTGCAACAAATGACAAATCATCCACTGCAACAAACTGGTTGAATCTTTTACTTAGATTTTTACATTCAATCATGTTTCCCTCAAAATATATTTTTAATTACAAACAACTTTTATGTTAGAATATTGGGTCGCTATTTTTACTAAATTTTGATTCAAAAATCAAGAAATTACACCCCGCACCCTCATTGCGGAATTTTAGAATATTTCAACTCTGGAAAGTTCAATATTTATGATAAGACAACTTGATAGTTTGCCTGAAGGCTTGTTAAAGCTGAATGCTGATCAACTTTACAAAAAAATTGATAATCATACATTGGTTCATTTGGAAGGTAAAATCAAGAGACCGGTTTTTATATCAATCCTGCAACATGGAGATGAACATACCGGCTGGGATGCCTTACGGGATTATTTGAATAACCACAAACAAGGTTTACATCGTTCGATTAGTATTTTATTTGGAAATGTACAGGCAGCCAGACATAACGTAAGATCATTGGACAATCAACCGGACTTTAATCGATCCTGGCCAAATACCTTCTTCAAGCAAGAGTATCCTGTTGCAAAAACAATGCAAGAGATTACTGAAATCATGAAAGAACTGAATCCGTTTGCCAGTGTGGATATCCATAATAATTCAGGCAGAAATCCTCACTATTCGGGCATCAATGTTTTAAACAAAGATTTCATCAATTTAGCTTCATTATTCTCTGATACAATGATCTATTTCACCAGTCCTTATGGAATTCAGTCGGGAGCTTTTGCTCCATTTTGTCCATCTGTGACTGTTGAGTGTGGTTTGTCAGGAGCATCAGACGGAACTGAACAAACTCATACATTCCTTGAATTATTGATGGAACAAACCAACTTATCTGACGTTCCGGGAATTCTAGAACACCAAAAGGTTTATAAAATTATTGCAACAGTCAAAGTTAAACCCGAAATCGACATCAGCTACAAACAACACGACCATGCTTTTATGCTCACAAAAGACTTGGATGTCTTGAATTTCCACGAAATCAATTCAGGAGAGGTATTTGGACAACTCTGCTCAAAACTGGAAGAACAAGAATGCATGCCTTTCATCGTCACTGATGAAAATGGAAATGATGTAACTGATACCTACTTTGAGGTTAGATTAAACAAAATTGTTTCCAAAACCAAGTTTATCCCATCAATGATTACTCAAAAAATTTCAGCAATCAGGCAAGATTGTCTGTGCTATATCATGCAAAGAATTAATTTAGACAAATATATTTAAGATAAAGGTAAATTATGAAAATCAATAGTGTTAAAGCAATTATTACCGGCGGTGTTTCCGGACTCGGATTGGCCTGCGCCAGAAAAATTATTTCCGAAGGGGGAAGTGCTACGTTGCTGGATATCAACGAAGATGCTGCCCAAGAAGTCCTTGGAGAACTCGGTTCACGAGCATTTTTTGTAAAAACTGATGTGAGTAATGAAGAAAGCGTTGTTAATGCTTGCCAAACTGCTAATGAAAACATGGGTGGACTTAATGTCGCAATCAATTGTGCCGGTGTTTTATCAGCAGGAAGAGTATTAGGACGTGAAGCACCTATGGCCAGTGACTATTTTGCCAAGGCAATAAATATTAATCTCATAGGAAGTTTTAATATTTGCAAAACTGCCGCAAACATTATGCAAAATAATGAAGCTGATACTGACGGACAAAGAGGTGTTTTGATAAATACGGCTTCGATTGCTGCTTATGAAGGTCAAATCGGACAGGCGGCATATTCTGCATCCAAAGCCGGAATCGTCGGAATGACATTGCCAATGGCTAGGGAGTTCACCCGCATTGGTGTTCGAGTGATGACTATCGCACCAGGAGTATTTATGACACCGATGGTAGCAGGAATGCCGGATGATGTTAAAGCTGCATTGGGAGCAGCCGTACCTTTTCCTTCACGCTTAGGAAATCCGGCAGAATTTGCCGACACAATGAAACATATCGTTGAAAATACCTATCTGAATGGGTCTGTAATCCGTTTGGATGGAGCAATTCGTTTACAAGCTAAATAATCGACAACTTCTCAGGGCTTCGGAAAAACCCGAAGCCTTTTTTAAATAAGAATTACCACAACTCAGGATTCATCAAAGCAGGAACACATGTGATTTTAACAGGTTGTTTTTCATTCTCAGTCTGAGTTAAAGGCATTGCCTGCCATCCGAAAGGATATTCCAAATCAAAAGGAGCACTGAATTTTTCAGCATCTTCGGTATTGAATCCGAATCTTCCGTAATATTTCGGATCACCATAAACAAAAACAATCTCCGCTTTAGTTTCTTTTAAAATAGATAAACCTTTTTCAATCAATTCAGAACCCAAGCCACTTTTCTGATATTCAGGCAAGACACCAAGCGGCGCTAAAATATAACCTTGCCAACCTTCTCTCCCTTCTATGCTGACAGGACTCAATGCAACGTGTGCAAATATTTGATTTTTATGTTCTGCGACAATTGTTAATGAGCCTTTGTTTGTTTCGACATCGAGTAAATCTGTAGCCAGTTTAGCAACTAGTTGTTGTTCACTTTCTGCAAAAGCATCATAATGCACTTTACGAATTGCATCTGCGTCATCAATTGTTGCTAGTCTTAGGACTGCTTGTTTAGCCAACTCTGAATCTTTTTTCATTTTTTTAATTCTGACAATTGTTTTTGAATTTCTATCAACTGTTTGGATAAACTTTCGAGTGTAGCACTTCCCTCTTCTTTAGCCTTATCAGCCTTATTTTTTTCACGCTCCTCTTCCAGAACATTAACAACAACACCAATAATCATATTCAAAAAAGCAAAAGCGGTAAAGAATATAAAAGACAGATAATAAACCCAACTCAAACGATAGACCTGCATAGTTTCGTACATAACTTCTGTCCATCCTTCAAACGTCATTACCCGAAACAGAGTCAACATGCTTATAAGAATATCTCCCCATAGTTCAGAGTTAATATGTCTGAAGAAGGTGCTACCCATTGCTGCATATATGTAAAAAATTATAAACATCAACAACATGACATAGCCCAATTGAGGTAAAGCTTTTACTAATGAATTCACCAGAATACGTAACTCGGGAATCATGGAAACCATTCTTAAAACCCTGAAAATTCGAATCAAGCGTCCTAGAAATGCCATGTCGGTACTTTCTGCAGGAATCAAACTAATAACAACAATTAGAGTATCAAAAATATTCCAGCCATTTTTGAAAAATTGAGATTTATTTGGTTCTGCAATGAAGCGGATGATGATTTCAAAAAGAAATATAATGGTAATTGCCCAATCCAATATTTCAACAATTCCAAACAAACTCGAAGGAATGTCATAGGTTTTCATACCCACAACCAAGGCCGAGAAAATAATGACAGCAATGACGAAAGTTTCAAACAATCGATTGGAGTTCAGCTGTTCTGAAAATTTTTGTAACTTAGAAAACATAATCAATATTCTATCTAACTTATTTGCAATAAAAAAGGCGTTAACTTTCGCTAACGCCTTTTATTGACAACTAATTTAATGAATTTACTTATTCTTAGCTTCTTTTCTCGCTTTCGCTGCTGCAATAACTGCTTCCGCAACATTCGCAGGGCAAGAGTTATAATGTGAAAACTCCATTGAGAATTGTCCACGACCGGATGTCATTGTACGCAATGTTCCGATATAACCGAACATTTCGGACAAAGGAACATCTGCTTTAATTCTCACAGCTGTTGTCGAAGGCTCTTGAGATTTAATCATACCACGACGACGATTCAAATCACCAATCACATCACCAACGTGATCGTCCGGCGTAAATACATCCACGGCCATAATTGGTTCCATTAATTGAGGAGCCGCTTTTGGCATAGACTGACGATAGGCACCTTTGGCTGCTGCTTCAAACGCCATTGAAGACGAGTCAACTGCGTGATAAGCTCCATCCATCAATGTGAATTTCAAATCAGTACAAGGGTAACCCGCCAATACACCTTCTGACATCAATGATTTAAAACCATGTTCAATCGCAGGGAAATATTCTTTAGGAACATTACCACCAACAACTACTGACTCAAATACATAACCTGAACCCAATTCGCCCGGTTCAATACGGTAATCAATTTTACCAAATTGACCCGCACCACCGGATTGTTTCTTATGAGTATAAGAATCTTCAATCGGCTGAGTAATCGCTTCACGATAGGCCACCTGAGGAGCTCCCACTTGCACGTCAACGCCATAAGTACGTTTTAAGATATCAATCTTAATATCCAAGTGCAACTCACCCATTCCTTTCAGAATTGTTTCACCGGAATCTTCGTCCGTTTCAACTTGGAAAGATGGGTCTTCTTTAATCATTTTACCAATAGCAACTGATAATTTCTCAGATGCCGCTTTGTCTTTAGGGCTAACCGCCATAGAGATAACCGGATCAGGGAATACCATCGGCTCAAGGGTAGCCGGATTCTTAGGATCACACAATGTATGACCCGTTTGTACGTTTTTCATACCTAAAACAGCAACAATATCACCAGCTTGTGCATGTTCCAATTCAATTCTTTCGTCAGCGTGCATTTCCACAATACGTCCAATTCTTTCAGTTTTACCTGTAAAAGTATTAAGTACTTGCATGCCTTTTTCCATTCTACCTGAGTAAATACGGATAAATGTCAATGCTCCGAAACGGTCTTCCATAATTTTGAAAGCCAAAGCTCTCAAAGGTTTATCAGGATCAACAATTGCAAACTTGCCTGTTTCGTTACCCTCCAAATCAACCTCTGGTTGAGGATGAACTTCTGTAGGATCAGGCAAATAGTCAACAACCGCATCCAACACTAACTGAACACCTTTGTCTTTAAAGGCTGAACCACAATAAGTCGGGAAGAAATCCATTGTACCTGTACCTTTACGGATACACTCTTTGATTTTTTCCATGCTAGGCTCTTCACCTTCAAGATAGGATTCCAAAGCTTCATCATCTTGTTCCAAAGCTGTTTCAATCAATTTTTCACGATATTCTTCAACTTTATCAGCCATATCAGCAGGGACATCCTTGATTACATAATTCAAAGAACCTGAATCTTCCCAATACCATGCTTTGCGAGTTAACAGGTCAACAACACCCACAAACTCGTCTTCGATACCAATTGGAAGTACCATAACCAAAGGATGAGCACCAAGAACATTCTCTACCTGATCAACTACACGATAGAAATCGGCACCGATACGATCCAGTTTGTTAACGAAAATGATACGAGAGACTTCTGAATCATTTGCATAACGCCAGTTAGTTTCTGATTGAGGCTCAACACCACCGGAACCACAGAATACACCAACACCACCGTCAAGTACTTTCAATGAACGATAAACTTCCACAGTAAAGTCAACGTGACCCGGAGTGTCAATAATATTCAAACGATGGTCATTCCACATACAACTTGTTGCTGCCGATTGAATTGTGATCCCACGTTCACGCTCTTGATCCATGAAGTCTGTTGTTGCTGCTCCATCATGAACCTCACCGGTTTGGTGGATTTTTCCTGTTAATGCCAAAATACGCTCAGTTGTAGTCGTTTTACCGGCATCCACGTGAGCGAAAATTCCTATATTCCTGTATTTAGATAAGTCTGTCATAATCGTTCATTCTGTTAATTTTTATGAGTTTGGTGGTGCTGAAAAATGCCCACCGAATAATTTGAGGACGCATCATACTTGAAAAACCTTATAAGGTTAAGTAATTATTGACTTTGAGTGTGATTATTGTTGAAAAATTCAACTTAAAGTCAATATCGTCGAACACTTCACTAAAAAAAGAGTAGTTTGTTCATTTTTTTTAATTATAATCCACAGAATGGATACTCTTCTAAAAATCAAAAACCTTCAATTGGGCTACGGAAACGAAGAAATGTTAAGGATTGATGAACTCAATCTCACAAACAACAGAGTTACAGCTCTTCTTGGTCCTTCAGGTACCGGCAAAAGCTCATTAATCAATGCAATTCTAAGGGAATCACCGTCTCTATCCTATTGGGAAAAAGGCAAGTTTTATCTTGAAGGAGAACTTCTTGACAAATCCTTATCAGAAAAGCAAATCGGTCATGTTCTTCAAAAAGCTCGATTATTTACCGGCACAGTTCTGGAAAACTTCACTGATGATTTGGAGTTTCTTAAACTTGAAAGTGACACTGCACAAAAAAACTTCGCCTGTGAAGTTTTCCAACGACTCGGAATCTGGGAATTGTTTGAGGATATACTCGATAAGCCGGCAATTAAACAAAGCATGGGAATACACAAAATGCTATTGATTGCCAAAGCAATTGCCAGCAAACCCAAATTATTGTTACTAGACGAGGTTCTGGCAAATACATCGCTCAAGGATGAGGAAATTATTATCGGAGTTATCAAAAAACTCAAAAAAATCACAACCGTACTCTTAATCACTCACAATAAAGAAGAGGCAAAAGAAATCAGTGACTCCATAGCCTTAGTGAGTGGCGGAATATTGCATGAACATACTGAAACGAATCAATTTTTTAAACAACCCCAAACAGAACTTGGAAAAGAATTTCTGCAAAGTGGAAGTGCATGGTACTCGAACCCTCTGAGCGATATTGTAAAAAAAGAAAACCAACTGAGCATATTGCGCCGATTTTCGAGTATTTGTGAGTTTTACTGGATATTACCCAATCAACTGGGAGGCATGCAAAAACCCGGCTTAATGACTGAACTTGACGATGATTTGAAAATTATGCAGCAGTTGGGTGTAAACTGCCTTGTCAGCCTGCAACAAAAGCCGATTGATCCGCATGAGTTAGGAAAGTTTCAGATTGAAGGGGTTCACTTCCCTATCAAAGATATGGGGGTTCCAGAAATTGATAAAACTTTTGAGTTTCTATCACTTATGCAAAAATATTTCGACGAAGGAAAAAGCGTTATTTATCACTGTAAAGCCGGAATGGGCAGAACCGGAATAATGCTTGCGTGTAACTTAATATTTCTTAACAAAATCTCTGCAATTAAAGCCATTGAGAAGATTCGTTCTATCAATCACAAATACATTCAGACCGATGAGCAAATTGAATTTGTGGGAGAATTCGAACTTTACCTAAAGTCAAGAGTTTAATTGTTACAAATTGTGACAAATTTCGTTACATGGTTAAATAAATGTGAATTTCACTCAGTTTTTTGGTGATAGAAACAATTATTATGTGAACCATATCAAGTTCTTTGAATAAAACTTGTTTGTTACATACAATGAATTTAATGAAAATCATTTAGATTAGAAATATATACCACTTAAGAATATTTACAAGCCAATTTTTTGGTTCACACGAATTTTACTGGGGGTGATGTCGTGTCAAAAGCTAACAAAACACTGTCTTTACCTCAACTGGATGAAAGTCTGGTTGGCGTTATAGCGTCATATTGTCATTTATTAAAATCAAGACTGCAAGACAACTGGTCTGTCAATCGTATCAACAATCAATCTGATGTCATATTTCTTCGGGAGAATGAGGAAGCGAATACAGATATTGATGATAGAACTAAAGCCAAAGTTATTCTTAGCAAGAATCCAAGCGATTTAATTGAAAGAATAGGAGGCGAAATTTTAACTTACAGAATCAGTTACCCAATAAACAGCTCCAAAATTCTAGGGGTTTTAAACGCAATCTCAGAATCAAAGGTACTTAAGGATAGCAAAGGTGTCAACTTTAAAATGGGCTTTAGCTTAAAGAATGCTTTTTCAAAATTTATGCACAGCATAAAGGAAATCAAATCTTCAGCCTCTCAAACAATTAAAAAGACACCTGCAAGAAGCCAAAATGTCGCTACGAAAATTATGGAATTGGGAAACCCTGATGCATTGAAAACACTCAAAGTCGTGTTTCTGGGTCGCCCGGGTTCAGGAAAAACAACAGCCATCAGCTCTGCTTGTGATAATAACATCCTTACCAGTGAAGTCAAAGCGACGGATACTGTTGGACTATTAAAGCAAAACACAACAATTGGAATTGACTTTGGTGAATACAACACGCCAAAAGCCAAACTTAGAGTTTATGGTACACCCGGACAAAAACGCTATGATTTTGTTCAAAATCAAACTGTTGACAAAGCTAATATTTATGTCATTTTGGTTGATTTATCGTCAGTTGCTCCTTATGCCGAATTTTTACATTATCGTGAAATCATCGATCAATCCGGAAATCGAGATGCTATGAAAGTGGTTGCTTTTACACATTACGATATCAAAGAGCACAACATGGCTCAATTATCCAAGGAAATCAGACACAAATGTAACGATGAGATTCTAACAGTGAAAGTTGATACGAGACAAAAAGATGAAGTTCGTTTCATGCTCAACAAAGTGACTGAAATGGTTCTTGATGAAACGCCGGCTCATCAGTATTATGCGGAGAACTCCTTGTTTTTAAAGAATATTAATGGTTAACATATAATTATCCTTTAAAAATCAGTATTTTCTGGCAGAGTTTACTATAATTACTTTAAGAATCCTTGATTGATATCAAGCAGTGTTTGCAAGAAATCAATTAGAATACGCGATACTGGTTTGTGCATTCTGGAATGTTGCAAAACCACCAACAGTTTTATAAGGAGAAAATTATGAGAATAGAAAAGCTCAACGATATATTAATTGAGCTCAACAGCTCTTCAACAGACCTCGAAGCCTCTGCTATCATTTCAACTGATGGTCTGATTATTGCATCTCAACTACCAACAAGTATTGATGAAGACCGTGTTGGTGCCATGAGTGCAGCAATGTTATCACTAGGTGACAGAACGGCTCAGGAGTTGGAAAGAGGAGTACTCGATCAAGTACTGATTAAAGGTGACAATGGTTATGTGTTGATGGTGAAAGCCGGGGAAGATGCTGTATTAACTGTCATGGCGAAAAGCAATGCCAAACTGGGATTGATTTTTCTGGATGTAAAAAGAGCTGCCAAGAAAATTTCAGATATGATTTAGGAGGCATTCGTCATGAGTAAAGTACAACTAAAATATTATGACAATACCAATGCCGAGCGCGAAGTCGTTGATAAAGAAGTTCCTTTTCCTGAAGGAAAATTGATTGTATCAAGAACTGATACAAAGGGAATTATTACTCATTGTAACCAGGCCTTTATCGAAATGTCCGGCTTTACGGAAGATGAATTGATTGGTGCTCCTCATTACATTCTCAGACACCCCGATATGCCGGCAGTCGCATTTCAAGGTTTGTGGGATACCATAAACACGCAAACGAAATGGAGTGGATATGTAAAAAACCTCCGAAAAGATGGCAAATACTATTGGGTTTATGCGGTAGTCGTACCCAATATTCGGGATGGTAAATTAGTTGGTTTTGCATCAGTGAGAAGAAAACCCTCAAGAACCAAGATTAACGAATGCACAGAATTATACAAAAAGTTACTGGCGGAGGAGAAGCAATGAAATTCACAATGACCGTCAGCCCGGACTTTTCACCGGATCATATTGCAGGTTGGTATATTTTCAACACTTGGTTGCAAAAGCAAACAAATGAGTCTATTCATCTCGAGCTTTACGATTCTTTTGAAAGACAAAGAGAGGATATTAAAGCTGGTAAAATTGATTTAATTTATGCTAATCCATACGATGCCTCAATGTTGATTCGGGATAAAGGCTTTACCGCGATAGCAGCGCCGGTGAATAAATCAGATGAAGCAATTATTTGCGTCAATAGCGAATCAGACTATCACAAAGTCGAGGACTTGAAAGAGAACTGCAATATCGCCACAGCAAGTGATCCAGAAGTCAGTACCATCGGTATGATTATGCTGGAACCCGCTGACTTGAATCCCGCGAATATTAATGTCACCGAATATCAAAACTATGTCATGGTTGCTAAAAACCTGATCAATGGTAAAGAAGATGCAGGTTTTTTCCTCAAAGAAGGCTATGAAGATATGTCAAAATTTCTGCGAAGCCAATTGAGACCAATCGTAACCAGTCAAATTTCGGTTATCAGACATAACTTTTTGATTGGTCCGAGTTTTTTTGAAAACTCTGATTTGGAAGTTGATGATATGCGCGCATTACTAGCTGAAATGCACAGTAGCGAAAAAGGCAAAAGCACATTGCAATCATTAGGCTTTAACAAGTGGGAACAACAATCTCAAGATGATGCCGAATTTATGATTGACCTAATGGATACCTTAATTACCTAAAGTTCAATAAAAACAAAAGCAATAAAAAACCGAAATCCAAGGATTTCGGTTTTTTTATTGATTCATCAGATATACTACTTACCGTACCGTAAATACAGCATCCAAACCAACTCAACAAATTCAGGGCGATTAAAAGATGGAACACCTTCAACGGCAAGTACAAAAACTTCATCTTCAATGTTCAAAGGCCAAAAACCCAAACGACTGTTTCCGGACGCATCGACTATAGACCACGCTTGTGAGTTCAATCCCAGACGGCTATTAATGCCTAAAGCACGACGTTTATGCATCATAGCAATATCAGCAGACAAAACAGAAATTTCATCACTCATCTCAGATGGAAAACCATTATTAGCGACACAGAAACCTTGTGAATCTGAAAGTAAGGCTTTGCCATTTTTAGAGAAAAACTTAATAATATTCACCAAATCCTCTTCGATATTTCCAACTGGCACATGAAATTGATTATCAACAACTTGAATTAATTTCAAATTTTCAAACTCTTTGAGTTTATCTTTCAAACTTTCAGAACTTTTCACATTAAAAATTTCCATCAAGTTTTTTTCTGAAAGTTCAAGACTAGAAGAATAATTAACAAGACGCCTGATAACCTCTCTATGCTCCGTTTTTTCACTATCCTGAACGAAATAATATGAACCACCGGGTGTGGGCATTAAATATTTTTTAGATTCCATAAGTTAAAACCTGTTCCTCAAAATTTTTCGACTATCAAACCCAATCACTTTATTCAATCCCTGACAAATGAGCTGGTGACAATAACGCACCCACGAGTCCCAAACTCAGAAATGAGCCTTTCAAATCTTTAATAACTGTTGAATCTTTCAACACACTGTTCATAGATCGAGTTAACGTCATCGTTTTATTTGAAGGCAATAACTGACCATAAGTGTCCAAAATTCGTTTCTTATAATCCAATCCTTTGTCACCTAGGGCAATAAATAAATCAACAATCGCACCAAATAATAGCTCAAAATCATTGTCACGAGCATAAACCTCCATCCTTTGCTGATGCAAAATCAAATCTCCATTATTACGACCAATTGCGAAGCAAAGAACAGAGTCTAAATCACTCCCATTGTAATTAACATAAGAATAATCGGACTCTCGTAAGAAAGTCGGTTCAACTAAGTGTTTAAGTCTTTTCATGGCAGAATCATATCATATTTATTCAGATAACTATTTGAGTTTTCTCAACTTTTAAGAAATTATAGCGAAGATGACTCTAATTGCTCAGAAATTTCCAACCATGAAGTTTCCAACTCCACAATTCGTTTCTTAACCTCGCTCTGAGTGATAGTTATGTCTTTTAACTTTGTTGTATTTTGAGTTTCATAAAGACTTTCATCCATGAGTTTTTCATTGTTTTGATGCTCATGCTTTTGCAATTTTTCCAATTCCATTTCAATTTTCCTTAATTTCTGCCTCAGTGGTTTTTGCAATTCTCTCAACTCCGCAGCTTGCTGCCTTTGCAATTTTTTATTATTTTGAGAATTAACTTCCCCTTCAACATTCTCTTCAGTTTGAACAGCATTTTTTCGGGTGTCATTAGCCCAGCGATAATAGTCTTGTAAATCACCGTCAAAAGTTTGGACTTCTCCATTCGCAACTAATAACAATTTATCAGTCACGGTTGATAATAAATACCTGTCATGAGAAACCAGAATCATGGCTCCTTCATAACTTTGGAGAGCCACACTAATCGCATGTCGCATCCGTATGTCTAAATGGTTCGTTGGCTCATCCAGCAAAAGCAAGTTTGGTTTTTGGTAAACTAATAAAGCCAATACCAACCGTGCTTTTTCTCCACCTGAAAAATGCTGAACATTATCTGTTGCCATGTCATTATGAAAAGCAAATCCACCCAAATAATTTCTGGCCTGTTGCTCTGAAATGTTTTTATCAATTAATTTCAAATGCTCAATCGGACTCAAATTAAAATGCAATTGATCCAATTGATGCTGCGCAAAATAACCAATCCGTAATTCTTTGGCATAATCAATTTCACCTCTAAAAATATTAATTTCTTTGGCTATCAATTTAATTAAAGTCGATTTCCCTGCTCCGTTAAAACCGATCAAGCCAATTTTTTCCCCTTTTTGAATCAACAAGTTGATATTTTTTAAAATTTCTTTTTCAGCATAACCTGTTGATGCTTCAGTAATTTTTAACAATTGCTGAGGAATAAACCCTTCATTGGAGAAATTGAAATTGAATGGTGAATCAATCTGTGCAGCCGAAATCAACTCCATCTTCTCAAGTGCTTTAACTCGACTTTGAGCCTGTTTCGCTTTACTAGCTTTGTATCTGAAACGGTCAATATAAGATTGCATGTGCTTGATTTGCTTTTGTTGGCTTTCAAACATTGATTGTTGCAGACTCATTTTTTCAGCTCGAATTCTTTCAAATGAGTCATAATTTCCCTGATAAAGTGTCGCTTTTCCATGTTCAATGTTAATAATTTGCGAACACACAGCATTGAGAAAATCCCTGTCATGAGAAATCAGCAGAATAATTCCGGCATAATGCTTCAGCCACTCTTCAAGCCAAATTATTGCCTCTAAGTCCAGGTGATTGGTTGGCTCATCAAGCAATAAAATATCAGAACGACACATCAACGCCTGAGCCAAATTCAGACGCATTCTCCAGCCGCCTGAGAATGAATTAACTGGCTTTTGTTCATCAGAAGTTGCAAAACCCAAACCATTTAACAATTTTGCCGCTCTTGAATTAGCGGTGTAACCGTCAATTTGTTGCATGGAATCATACAATAACGCTAACTTATTAGGATCATTACAATCCTGAGCTTGTTGAATCTTTTCCTCAATCTCCCTGAACTCATTATCACCGTCTATAACATATTCAATTGCAGAACGATTGGTGTTTGAAATTTCTTGTGCGACATGAGAAATGAGGAGTTTATCAGAGATCGAAAACTCACCGGAATCAGCGTGTAATTCACCAAGTATTAGTTTGATTAAACTGGTTTTTCCACAACCGTTTGCGCCTGTAAGACCCACTTTTGATTTTGGGTTAACGATAAAACTAACATCACTAAACAGTTCCTTCTTACCGCGCGATAAGGTGATATTGTTGAAAGTTAGCATAAACTGTTAATGGCCCTGATAAGTACTGTTTTCAATTTTTCAGCTTTTTCATAGTCATAGCGATTATGTTTTTCATCCAAATAATTGATTTGTGACAATTCAATTTGAATGGCATGAATCTTCTCTTCAGGTTTTCCGTAATGCCGTGTGATATAACCACCTTTGAAACGGCCATTCAAAACATGCGAATAACGACTCTGAGCTTCTAAAACCGACATAAAACTTTGAATAATTTCATCTCCACAACTTTTCCCGCTGTTGGTACCGATGTTGATGTCAGTCAGCCTTCCCTCGAAGAATCGTGGAACTTCCGATTTAATGCTATGACAATCGATTAAAATAGCAAACCCATGTTGTTGCTTTATCACTTCCAATTTATCTTTGATAATCTGATGATAGGGTTTCCAGTAGGTTTCAATTCTTCGTTCAATTTCTGAACTATCAGGTTTTTCTGTTTTATAAATAGGACTTTCATCAAACATTGTGGTTGGGCAAAGTTCGGTAACCGATTGTCCGGGATACAATGAGTAATTATCAGGTGGTCGATTTAAATCAATCACAAAACGTGAAATATTTGTTTTCAACAAACTAATATCAAAATCCTTAGCAAAATTGAAAATTTGAGACACATAAAAATCTCTGTCAGGAGTTTGTAAAGCAGAATCATTCATGTTTTTCGCAATTTCATCTGGAATCAAATCACCATCATGCGGAATTGAAAACAAGATAGGTGAATTGCGGTTGTGAAACAAATAATCTTTTGACACAGATTTTCTCATTGTGTAATAAGGCTCGGAATATTACCACAAATTTGCGAATGATTGGAATGCTATTTCGACTTGGCAGCAGAATTGGAAAAACACTTGCTGAGGAGTGAACTTGGATTCACATGTTTGATTTCATCAATATCAAACCATTGCTGATTGCTATATAATCGTAATGCTTTAGCACTTTCATGCCGTTTGATTTTTACATAAATATTGTAATGAGTGATGAAGTGTTTTAAATCGTAATTTTGTGGTCTATCTTCTTGTTTGGAACATTTTCCGGGAAGCAGCCACTGGTTTTTAAGAAATGGCAATTTCGTATTCTTCTCAAGTAAAACTTGATTCTTCTGAGTATAGATTTCCGGTTGCCAGTACCAAATTTGGTTCGGAGTTTTTTTCCGTTTGAGTGGAACTTCACTTATTGATTTTTGACTTTGCGCCAAGCAGTTATCTGACCAAGGACATTGATTACAAAGTGGTGATTGTGGCAAACAAACCGTTGCTCCTAGCTCCATCAAAGCCTGATTAATCTCAGAACTTGGAAACTCAAACTGATTAAGACTATCTGCAACCCCTTGTAGATATTTTTTATGTTCTGTTTTCCACCATTCTTGTTGGTAGTTCAATAACCTAGTTAGAATCCGTATGACATTTCCATCAAGCACACCGACTTTTTCATCGAAAGCAATGGATGAAATCGCTCTGGAGGTATAGTCTCCCAAACCGGGATATTTGAGGAGTTCTTGAAAAGTACTTGGAATTCCACCATTTTCAACAAACAACTGCGCTGCTTTGTGTAAATTTCTGGCTCGAGAATAGTAACCCAACCCACTCCATAATTGCAAAACTTCCTCAATATCACTATTCGCCAAAGTTTGTAAATCTGGAAATCGTATGATGAATCTTTCAAAATAAGGAATCACTGCTTGAACCGTGGTTTGCTGAAGCATAATTTCCGAAATCCAAATTCGGTAGGCTGCACGATTATCTCGCCAAGGAAGTTGTCTTTTTTTGAGTAAGTACCAATCGTGTAAAGGTTGAGCCAAAGCGTGAAAATTTATATTCGAAAGAGCCGTCTCAGACATTTCAACAACGAATCAAATCGCCATATAGAAGCCTATTCTGGCTTCCGGTTATGCTAGATAAATCGAGTTTAATTTGATTGACGCGAAGATAGGCAAGATAGGCAAATAGTATGGACTCAATCCAATCACCATCAAAACCGAAATCTTCAGACAAATGAACCGGTATTTGACTATACATACCTAACAATTCCAATAGAAATTTGTTTTTGCTTCCGCCTCCCATAACTACAACCTCATCGACAGGAAAACGGCTTTTTTTGATTTCATTACTGATTGACAAAGCTGTCAAATGTGTCAACGTATTCTGAACATTTGCAGCCGGACATTTCCATAAGGAGTTCTCAAAACCGGATAGCCAAGTTAAATTAAAATATTCACGCCCGGTGCTTTTCGGAGCTTGCAAATTAAAGTATCTATCACCAATCAATTGATTTAAAAGGTTTTTATCAAGCTCACCAGTTTCTGCCCACTGTCCATTTGCATCATATTTTTCTCCCTTGTTTTTTAAAATCCATTCATCCAGCAAGCAATTTGCAGGACCGGTATCATAACCTGAGGGTTGCGGATAATCTTTACCAATAAAACTAATATTGGCAATACCGCCTAAATTTAAAATCCCACAATTCTTTGTCTCATTATAAAATAATTTCTGATGAATCACCGGAGCTAATGGTGCGCCCTGCCCTTTATAAGCCATGTCCAAGTTTCGAAAATTACTAACAACATCAATTCCACAACGAGCCGCAATTTGATGAGGAGATCCAATTTGAATTGTGTTTCTGTAATCACCATTCGGCTCATGAAAAATAGTCTGTCCATGTGAACCAATTGCAGTAATTTGTTTCGCTTCAAATTGAGTTTTTTTTAGTAATTGAATCACTGCATCAGAAAATTCATGAGCCAGTTGTGAATCAATTTGAGAAAGTTCCACAAGTGTTATTGACTGATTTTTTATCAGTTGTTGTAATTGATGTCGCAAACCACTCGAAAAATCATGGCTGTGAGTTTCAACAAGCTGGATTTTGTTTTCACCAATACCAACTAAAGCAGCATCAATACTGTCAACGCTTGTTCCGGAAAGTAAACCGATGAAATATTTCAAGATTCTTTTTTTGTGGCTTTTTTATCCTGTAGAGCAATCTGACCCACATCCAGACTTTCAAGTTGCGAAAATAAAGGAGTCGCAAATTTCAGATATTCAGGCATTTTATTTTTCGCCAACGGGCTGGCTTTGGGTAATTCAACAGTTCTCGGATTTCGGTGAACGCCGTTGAGTACAAATTCATAATGCAAATGAGCACCACTGACCAAGCCGGTTGCTCCGACTGTTCCAATTACCTGACCTTGCTTGACTCTCTGACCTTGTTTGACATTTCGCTTTGTAAAATGTAAATATTTTGTCGTTATGCCATTCGGATGTTGGATAAACACATGGTTGCCATTGAATTTATCATAAGAAGAACGAATAACCGAACCATCACCGGCTGCATATACCGGTGTTCCAACCGGAGCTGCATAATCAATTCCTCGATGCGGTTTCACTCTTTTTTGAACCGGATGAAAGCGTTTCGGGTTGAAATTAGAGCTGATATATGAAAAGTTCAAAGGTGCTCGCAAGAAGGCTTTCTTCATATTTCTGCCTTCTGGGTTGTAGTAGCTATAACCTTCGCCATCATCAAAAGCAACCGCTTTATAAACATCACCCTGATTGCTAAATGATGCTGCAATGATTTTGCCATCTCTCAAAAATTCACCATCTTGATAAATTTTTTCATA
>JAGRJP010000064.1 GCA_020442665.1 Lysobacterales bacterium | reverse complement strand
TGAGTGCTCGATAGAACATGACCAGAGTTGATACACTTGCATTCGACCTTTTGGGTAAAATCATCAAATACAGCGACAGTGCCTTTAAAACTTGAACAGTCACTGGAAGCCACGGATTCATCTTCTGGATAGACACAGGAGTTCAATTGAGCAGACCATTGTTTGTTCCCTATGCATTCGCACTTCCAGGAATTAGCTCCAATATCCCATTGTGGTATAGATCCGGGATAGGAGGTACAGTCCACATCCGCCTGAGTCAATCCGGAATCCTGAACACACATTTGTTGAGTCTCTGACCACTCCAAAGCTCCCGGGCACTGACAGGCTCCATTGCTGTAAACTGTGCCCGGATAGTCTGAACAGTTCTCATCAATAACCACCTGAACACAGAGATTGTTTGCATCAAATTCATAACCAGTTTTGCACTCACACATTCCCTCACCACTGGCCTGATCATAAATCGCTTTGGCATTACCAAATGAGGAACAGTCTGTATTTGCGATAACATCTTCTTCATGACTGGCGCAGCGTTTCAACGCATCAGACCAATACTCATCACCAGTGCAGGAACATCCTGCGGATTGAGTCGCCTCATCCCAGACCGCCTGGGTGCCTGGATAAGAGCTACAATCTGTACTGCCAAGGTCTCCTCCTGAAGCTGCTGCAGGAGACTGACAGGCATCTCCCTGCCAATGGGAGTCACTGTTCTTCTGATCTGGGTTTGCAACATCAGGGCAATTGTCTTCGCCATTGCGCTTGCCATCACCATCCTTATCAACATCACAAACATCACCAACACCATCAGCATCCAGGTCTGCCTGGTCTGAGTTTTTCATAACTCTGCAGTTGTCTGCAGAGTTCAACACACCATCTCCATCTATATCGTCATCACAGGCATCACCAATTCCATCATTGTCCAAATCGTCTTGAGTTGGGTTCGAAAAGAGCGGGCAGTTGTCATCAGCATCTAAAAAAGAGTCCGAGTCATTGTTCAGATCACAGGCATCTCCTTTTCCATCACTGTCTGTGTCATGTTGATCGGGATTGGGTTTCTGAGGACAATTGTCACTCAGATTTCGCACTCCATCATTGTCATGATCATCATCACAGGCATCACCTATTTGGTCCTGATCACCGTCCTGTTGGTTCTGATTTGGGGTGTTAATACAGTTGTCCACTTCATCCGGAACAGTGTCATTGTCTGCATCTCCCGGAGACCCTGTTGCTGAGGGATTATCTGTGCTATGACATCCATAAAAGTCTCCTTTGTAGGGACTGAGTACAAAGGCTCTCAATACGGCCTCTTCTTCTGTCAGTTCGGAACCCACCAGCTCATATTTGGGTTTGTCTATATACTTAGGATTGTCACATTCAGCGGTTAAAATATTGAAGCATTTGGGTTTGTCACCAAAAGACTTGTATCTCCAGACACAATAGGTGCCTCCGGACCCCACCTCGACATCAGCAGGAGGGCGAATGCCCGGACCGGAACTGGGTTCGATTCCAGGTTCTAAAATCGAAACAGTAATATTTTTCGCCACTTCCAAAGAGCCATGTTGAACCAAAATATTCAAATTTGTAAGGGTTACAGGTACAGGAATCCGGGTTCGAATGATCAGTAAAAAGCGTGTAACGGGATATTCTACAGCTTTTGTCTGGTTGTCAAAAGTCACATCCAACAGCTCTGTGTTGTAGGTCGCTACCACTTTCACTTTTTCTCTGGTACTCCCTGTACTCTTTACCAGGACATCACATGTTTTTGGGTATAATACCTCATTGGGCGACAGTTCAAACTCATTTCCGCAGGTAAATTCAAAGCTCAGCTCCGGGAGAGACTCAGGATGATCAGTATTCTTATAACAGTTCTCCAGCCACTCTTTGCTGGTCTTGTCCAAATCATCACAGTCTTTTACCAATGGTGGCTTTGTCTCCGGATTGGGGCTTGGTTTTTTAGTCTTTGGTGATTTTACTGTCGGCTTTTTAGGAGGTTTTTTTGTGTTTCCCGGAGGGTTCTTTTTTTTCGGAGGGTCAAAGTCAATATCTATTCGTCTTTTCACAGAATCAGGGAAAACCAATATCTGTTTTTCAATGGTTTTGCAAGATTCATACTCTTTGAAGTATTGATTACGAATTTTATCAACAACTGGTATTATCGACTCATTGAGGCGTTTCTGAATGGTGCAGAAATCTTCTGCTTTGACTTTTCCCTTTGCCAGTATCTGAATGAGGTCTTTTAATTCATTTGATGATTTTCTTAATGCTGATGTTGGCAACAGTCTGGAAATGATTTGATTTGTAGTTTCTCCAATCAGGTTATTTGCAATTGTCAAAAAGCTGGATCCATTGCTAAATGCCCCTGCACTGCCGGCACCCACAATTGCAAAGGCTCCAGTGACAATCAGGTTTGCAGTCAAGTCCGAAGCATGATCCAGACAGATCAGACTGGCCTCATAGGACATTTTGCTCAAATAAATTCTATCCTGTTCATAGCTGTCATACTTTTCTCTGACTTTCCTGCACTCTTCAGTCCATTCTTTCATGGCAATGACTTTGTCGTTGCCACAGTAGGCACTTGTATCTGATAGCAAACACTTTTGAGGTACAGAAAGAATTTTGCCACTCACATCAAACTCAAAGGGCTTGTACAAAGAAGTATCTGAACAGTTCTTTTTGAAAGAAGGGATGGTTTCACAGGTGTTGGTTACCAGGTTGCAGTCTCTAGGAAGAACATTATTTCCATCACACTGATCCGGGCAGTCCGAACTGAACTTACAAGCATCTGCCAGTCCATACTGCAAGAGAAGGATAAGACATAAATAGGAGATTCTGAAAGTATTGAGCTTCATAGGACGCCTCTATTCTGGGTTCAATTGCCGGGGGGAAGAATGCGTTTTTTCTTTTTAATATTTGGCTTATTCTCTGGTGTAGAGAATGGAGTTTTGCCTCTCAGGAATGGCTGTTGTAATGCAATAGATAATAGCTCTTCTGCCTTACGGTAGCCTACATCCGCATGATGCATATAGATACGTTTTTGCTTTTCATATCCAGTACTATTGGTATCCCAGAACTCATCCAACTTGTAATATTCTCCGGCTTGACCGAGATACTGTGCAACTGTTATATAATTGTCCATACGAGTAACCCGAACCATTATTTTATCAACTGTTTTCCCTAACACAGTGTCAGAGCCAGCATCTAATATTTCAATCAAAATATCAACATTTTCTAAAATTGCATCTGCTTCGACTTCAAACTTATCTGTGCTTCGGTCCACCACACCTGTCAATTCATTCTTTCTTTGAGCCTGTCTTAGAATAGAATCATAACTAACTGTACCTAGTCCGGCTGCTTGCATATATTCAACAAAACCACGATAAAAACTCTGCATGCCCGAACTAATATTCCGGGAAATGATTTTACGAGACTCTGTCATTCTGTAAGTATCTCTTGTATCCTTAGCTTGATGTCCACCTTGATAGGCACGATTCATGGTCGAAATAGTCTCTCTGGTGTCAGCCTGCCATTGAGACAAATCACTACCTAATTCGCGCCCAAGTAGAACTAAGATTTTGGGTTGACCCATTTGTTGATATTGGTAGCCGATTTGGGAGTTAATAACTTTGTGGTAATGCCCTTCAGTACATTGCAAACTACTATCCTTTGAATTGCTTTGAATTACTTCGGGCATATCATTACGATATTGTGCATTTGCACTAACACTTATTAAAATAAATATTTTCAATAGATAGTTCATCTTTGTTCTCTCAGTTCAATTAAAAAACTATCTGGTTGAGGTTGGATGATCGATGACTCCTGATAATTACCTAATGTTCTAGGAGGAAGGTGCATTCTCTTCCACCCGGTAACAGGTTCTGAAATAACTTGATTCGCATCCAGATACTGTGTTCTAGCTTCTAGAATGATTGGATAGTCTGTACAGTTTACAATTCTGGCATAGACTTTAAGTTGTTCAGACTGAGTTCTCATTGCTTTTACATCTTGTACCACAACTCTTCTCAATAATGCAGTATCCGAAATACTAACAGTAGAAAGTGATATTGGGTGTAAAGTATCAGGTATTGCTGGTACAAGTTCTCCATAGCCCCTAGGAGCTGAGCCGTATGGAGCTTTGCTAAAGTCACATACCGGAAAAGTAACTGGAGGTCTGCCCGATGAAACACATGAAGTTAAAATAATAACAAATATAGTCATTGCGAATAGATTTTTCATTTTATTCCCCTATTGATTAATATGTCTGAAAGTTAGGTAATTGCTTTTGTTTGTCATAAAGATTAAGTCACAACTGGAATTGGGTTGGAGCTCATTTTTTACTTTTTGCCCAAATTTTAGAGAGTAATCATTAGATTCTTGAGATACTCTGTCAATGAAATTAAAACTGAAAGAACTATCATTTATCTGAGATTTACTACTCTTACCTAAATAAATCTGACTCGGTAAATTATCCCAGTACCTTATATCTGCTGTGGGTGTTGTTGCTTTAGAAATACCTTTAGAAACTAATCCGATTAATGCAAATGCCGCTCCAGCATTTCCTAATTTTTTATTATTTGAATAACGGCCTTGAGTCATTAGCGTATTACCTGTCTGCACAAAAGAATCTCCTGCTTTACCTGAATTTTCTTTAAAAACAGCCTTACCTTTGTTAATTATATCAATGGCTCGACCTCCTCTGGTCGTTGCTTGCCAATGTAAGTTATCCGATATAAAGAATGGTATTTTTAATGTGCCGATTTGTAACTCTGGTCGTGACATTTGATAGCTTGCGAGATCCGCATAAGAATCAAAGTAGCGCTGTTCATTGTATTTTCCTTGACGTTTTTTGATAGGACTTATACCGCTTGTAGCAACTATGAGAATATTATCTCCCGGTTGTGGTTTGGGAAGATAGGGCTTATATTTGATTGCTTGATTGTAGTAGTCTTCCATTTGTGACTGATTTCCATTACAGTGTGATGCCCAAGCAGCTAAATAAAAATGGCTGGAAAAATCCTGTTCGTATTCTTGATCTTCTGCCAATGAGTCTTGCAACAAGCCTCCTAACATACTTGCACGTGCATTTTCATAATCATCTCTGATCAAATAAATCAATCCACGATAAAAATACACCATAGCTCTTTCATATGGATCACCTTTAAAGTCCTTTACTTCTTCCGATGTAAATTTGGAGCGAGCTTTTTTTGCAGTTTTGTTATTTGCAAAAATAGTTTCAATTTTTACAATAGCACGATCAAATAACCAAGCTGCAAGGTCGTATTCTTGATTTTGAAAGGCTAGTAAACCAATTCTCATTTCATTCAATACGGAATTTCTCTGTCCTTGACGTAAATAAACATCAAACCATGGACGATAAGCGATTGGTTTACCTTGCATGAAAATATCTAATTCAGATGATTTAATTTGACTTTCGTATTTATATTTAGGAGCCGAACTACAACCAACAAATAAAAATACAACTATGAGTAACATTACTTTCATAATTCACCTTTATCTGTAGATAGCATCATCTTGTGCAAATTTGGAAAACTCAAAATCATCTGACCAAACGATGGCTCCATACTCCAGATCAATCAATTCAAATGTGATTTGTGTATACCTTTGTATAGTTCCGGTATTGCGATCAATTGCGTCCAGAGATTTAATGCTCCCAGTTAGTCGATAGTCTGCTCCTGCTGTCGATTTAGTTAATCCTGCAGTCCCTTGATCCACTTGCCCATCGCGCTTCAACTGTCTTTCGTTCTCAACCATCGCAATAGAACCCCTGGCGATAAAAAGAACTCGTCCTTGTGCAGAACGAATTAACCCAGTTCTCAATCTATCAACAATTAAATTTTTATTGATTGCTTGGGAACTTTGATTTTCAAAGTATTTTGAATCCATTATTATCCTTGGTGGTTTACTTCTACCTTGCAAAATTCCACTTGAAATGATACTTCTCATCATTTGATCGGTCATTGACAAAATGTCTTGAGACTCTACACCAACTCCACTGACTGCGCCCCGGGTACCCGAATCTATATATGTAGTCGGGCGACCAGATACATTATCAATTGGTCTTCGATTCGTAGTGCCACAAGATAACAATAGACTGGAAAGTGTTATCAGTATGATTGTTTTTTTGTTTTTCACTCTTAACTCCTCTCATTTTTTTATACTGGTTACTTACAAGATTCGTAATTGAGCTGAAAAATAGTTCAAATTAAATGGAAAATTAATTCATTTTCTCCATATTAGTCAAAATATAGGTTTTTACTTTTCACTTAGTTATAAAAGAAACAAGTTTATTTAAAGGCTTAACTCAAAATGATTCTTCAGATATTATTCTTGTTGATTTAAGATTATGGCAAAGATAGGAAGCAGGAGATAGGACAATGAGTCAAACAGCATGGGGACTCTTTAATCATATGAGACATAGTATTGAAATTGATACAAGAGATAATGAAAACAAAACTATAATTCAAGACGTAGAAAATAGCATAAGTAAATTCATAAAGAAGTAGTGCTATTTGTGTGCTAAATAATCAGCATTCATCTCTCCAAAATATTTTAAATTAATAAGTCTTCATGAACTACGAGTCCTTCATGATGAGTCATATTTTACCTTCGCGAGTTTTGCGTTATCAATTCTCTTAAAAACAACCGATATCTCCTAAAAAAACCCTGCCAAAGCAGGGTTTTCTCCGAGGGTTGAGAGGTAGGGGAATTATTCAAATCCGTTTGCGAAAATCACATCGTTGTATTCATAAGCTCCCATATCAACGGTTTCATATAAAATTCTCTCTCCGCCGTCTAAATCATAACTCTGTGTGACAACTGAATTATCACCTGATCCAATCACAGGAGAAACAGACAATATGTGAGCATTTCCAGCAGTTGTAGGAGCTGTTGAAGGGTCGGTATCTGTTACAAACAATGGGTCTTCGTCCAGATTGCCTGTTCCAGTAGTTCCATAAGACTGAATCAGACTGTTTGAATTAGTCAACACTCCGCCAACTGCTACATCAATTGAAGCACTCGCAGAACCAACTCCTGAAGTATCCTGGTTGTTCCAGATAATACTATTGGTGATGTTTAGTGTTGCTGTGTCATTGATACTAATCGCTCCTCCAAGATTGTTGGTTCGATTACCTGTCATTGTGACATTTACTAAATCGGCTGTACTTCCTTCAACTCTTAACGCACCACCCGAGTTACTGGATCTATTGCCTTTAAACAATACATTTTCCAAGTATAAGTCTGAAGTTGTTATCAGCGCCCCGCCTCTGAGATCAGTTGACCTATTGGCTTCAAATACGCTGTTAAGTACATAAAGTGGATTAACTGTATTTCTTACGGCTCCACCGGTAAATTTGGAAATGTTTCCTGAGAAATAAACATTATCAATCTGACCCCCAATGGCATACACAGCACTTCCCAAATCATTTGTCTCATTATTGATAAATGATGAATTTGTAACCATTTGCGAACATCCGAATATACCTGAGCCACGTTTTAATGAGTAGTTACCGATAAATGTCATCTGATTCAATGCCGGACCTGAAGTGTCATTGCCACAATACATACCTGCACCCCGATCTGAAGGATTTGAGGCTCCATCTGCCGATCCTGCTGTCACTGTAAAACCATCGACTACGGTCGCAGTAGTTACACTGTTTCCGGTTAAAATATTGTAACTGTTTGAACCAACGATATCGTCAACTGTTTCGGCAAAATTGTTACCATCGGTATTTACATCATCCTGTTGGATATCACCTGATAAAATAGTCAGTTGAGTTAAAGGATTTCTTTGCTCTCTGTCTGTTTCCATGCCGTTAAAACCACCGTATATTGAAACCTGTGGAATTAAAGTGAAGGTTTCATTCTGGTCATTATCAACCTGTGAAGAGCCTTCATCCGGATAATAAATACCTTGTGTCACCCAAATTTCATCACCTAACTGACCGATAGCCAATCCATCTTGTAAACTTGTATATGCAGTTGGCCAGGTTAATCCATCTCCTCCGGGATTTGCTAAGCTGTTAACATATATCGTTTTGGTTTGGCGGGCGGTTGTTAATGTCACATCATTTCCATCACCACCGACATAACTAATGGTAAAAATATAGCCATCAATTAGAATTTCTGTTCCTTCAGGAAGGTTTATAAACTGATCGCTAACAGAAAGCAGTCCTCGGTTGTCAATAATAACGAAGGAGTCACCCAAATTAGGTGTGAAGCCAAGATATAGATTCAAAGTTGCACCTGCCTCTAAATCGTAACCCAGAGCCACATTATTATTGATTATTAATTGATCATAGTTTGTTCCTGCAATCAAACCATTGAGCTCAATATCAACGCTCGCATTTTCATCTAGCCTCAGAGTATCAAATGTCAGTTGACCCGGACTAAAACCTGGGGATATAGTTACAGTACTATTCTGTTGACGATCGACAATACCAATCAAAGTACCATAACCCTTTATTGTTTGATTGCTATTCAATTTGAAGACACCTGTTAAATTGCTTTGCAAAGATGCTGTTCCTCCTGAATTCAAAAGAAATGTCACGACATCAGGGAAAACATTTTCAGAGGAGTTTTGATTAACAATTGTTCCTTCGTTTACAATCAGGCTTCCACTCAATGTATTCACCGATGAGATGTTAAAGAACCCATTACCACTTTTCACTAATTGTCCGGTTCCGCTAATAAGACCGTCGATTCCTGATATCCCGAGAATATCTTCGTTATCAATTTCAAGACTGAATCCGGCAACATCAACCGTTGTATCACCAATCAAATCGACCACAATACTTTGCAACTTGGAATTTCCATTGAGTGAGACATTATCATTGATTGTGATTGAATTTGTAGTGGAGATATCGCCATTTAATATTGTTGCTCCGACGGCATTTGTTGTTAAACTTTCAAGAGGATGAACTCCACCTACAGTTGAAAAATAAGTTTCATTGGGGTTTGTGATGGTAATGTCAGAGCTGGTTCCATTATCGCCATCGTCATTTAAGGTGTTATTAAAATACATTTTACCACCTGTGGATGCTGATACAACACTAAATACAGTATCGCCAGTGACAACAACCGGACTGTTAAAAATCATGTCACCGTCATTTGCACCACCTCTTGTAGTAATCACAGATCCTCCGCTGATAACAACATTCGCTGTACCATTAGTGGTGAACTCGCCGACATCTACAGGCCCTTTAAGTTGTGTCTCTCCATTATCATTACTGAGTGTGATTCCATGAGGGCTTCCACTGATTCTGCCAATATTGGTTTCAAATATAAGATTACCTAAACCGGTTTGATTGACTTGAACTCTGGCACTTGGCCCAACTCTGACATAATCAGCAAAAACGGTATCATTGTCACCACTCAGATTAAAAACACGAGAATTTTCAATTCTGATTGAGCCGGGAGCATCCGTCGTGATTGATTTTAAATTGCTGGTATATGAGCCTTTAAAATAGACTATTTGAGAGTTGTTTAATGTCAGGTTATGATTTCCACCAATCTCTCCAAGAGTGATACTCTTGTTCGTGTTTGTAATAGTAAAGTCGCCTAACAAAGTGATATCTACGTTCTGAAAATTCAGATTATCGTTAATCACTTCCAATCTCAGACCATCGGTACTGGCAGCTACATCAAAATCCCCGGAACTTCCTACAACCAGCGACTGAACTGCCGCATTGATATCCAGTTCAACTGCATTTAATACCTGAACACGCTCCAAACTTGAAGGAACTGAACCAATACAACTTGCCCAGGTTGACGGAGAACTCCATAAACCATCTTGAACAGAGTGGCAGGTTGTTTCAGTTAAAACCACATCATTGCCATCACCTCCTACATAGGATATCTGAAATGTATTTGTTCCATTTGAAATTTTGTGACCTTCAGGCATGAGGTTAAATGTTCCGGCAATTGGGTCGTTACTATCGTTATTGATAATAATATATTCAGTTCCCGCAGTTACATTCGATGATGTCACAAGTAATTGTGCATCAACCAATAGAGTCACTCCGGTAACTGATAACTGGCCATACTGGTCTCCAGATATATTAATTTTTAATTCTGATCCGTTGTTTAATATTGCATCAGCCGTATTTATAACTCCAGTCATTGCGTTGATACTGTCGTATTTTGGATTGATTATCGAACCACTCAGTGCTGACATGCCGGAATTTAATGTTCCTGAACCTGATAGAGTTTGCCCACTTTTTATCTCAAAAGATGGAATATTTGCCGGATTCAGAGTGGCTCCGGTTGATAGAATAATATTACCGGATGAAGCAATCGGGTTATTATTGGTTGTGTCTGTTAAAGTCAGAGTTCCTTCGTTTATTTCTGTATTACCACTGTATGAATTATCATCTTGAAGAGTCAATTCACCAGTACCTCTTTTGATGAGTTTACCTGAGCCTGATACATCAAATTGCACTATACTTTGCAAAGTGTTATTGACCGTTAAATTGTAAGCTCCTAAATTTAAGAAATCAAAAATCTCAAAAGTCTCTGCATTAACTGTAACATTAGCATCCAGAAAAACTTCATCATCATCAACATTAAATCGTTTTAAGGGTGTTGCTGCGCCAATATCTCCGTTTAATCTTGTCTCTGTGGCATTGTTGACAATAAAATCAAAGTTGCCGCTAATAGCACCTAGTTTTACAATTTTGCTGCTGGCATCAATCTCGAAATCTCCCAACAAATCAATAGATGCTTCACTGAAATCGAAATCCGTATTGAAAGTAGATCCTCCCAATGTGAGCCCGGCGGCATCGTTTGCCACATCAAAATCTCCTCCGGCTTCCACAACAACGCTGTTAAGTTCTGATACATTTATATCCAGAACCACAGTGTGACCACTTTTAATAGTCGCAAATGCAGAAGTTGAAGGGTAACTTCCGGAGCAGCTGGTCCAGGTTGCGGAATCACTCCAGTTACCGGATGCCTGCGATTCACATATGTCGCCGCCGGCATAAACATTTAATGAAATAATTATTAAAACAAAGGTTCGTAACAGAAACATCAAATTTCTCCAAAAATAATTCTCTTGCCTATAAAAGCGTAAGATAAATTCAATTTGCTTCAAAAAATTTAATATTTTTTTATATTTTGTTTTAACGAGTTGAGTAATTGTTGTGTGGCGAGTAAGTCTTTGTCGCTGGGCGTTAATGCAACTTCTTGAATTTTCAGTGCTTTATTGAGATTGTCTTGTGCACTTTTTAAGTTGTTCTGTTTCAGTTCAACTGTGCCAATTTCAAAGTAGATAATTCCATTCGTCTTGTGAGATTCGCCATAAATGGATTGGTTGATATGAAGAGACTGAAGAAATAAATCTTCTGACTTTTGGTATTGATTTTGTTGCCTGAAAATTTTACCTAATCCAATGAGTGCATTGATATGCCGAAGTTGATAATTTGATTGATTGGAGTTTATTAAGCCAATAACTTCGTTATATAAGTCAATCGCAGACTGAAATTCATGTTGACTTGAGTATAAATCTGCAAGAATGTTTAATGTATATAAACGCATGTAATTATTCTTGGGGTAATTTTCTTCCAAATATTTCAAAGCCTCATTGAGTAAAACTTTCGCCTCCTCAAATTTGTTCTGGCTGATTAGTGTTTGAGCATATTGGCTTCTAAGTTTGTTATAAAGATATTTTTCTGAAAGATCCAAGTTGGATGTTAAATCAATGGCAAGCCGGTGAAACTGATTGGCTTTTTCAAATTCTTCTTTTTTTGCGTAACTTTGAGCTTTCATACTATTGTATTTTGCCAATTTTTCTTTATCATTCACTTTTTCATAAGCACTCAGAATTAAATCATAGATTTCAATGGCTCTGTCATATTTCATTCTAAGGTTATAGAACAAAGCCAGATTTCTTTTTGCAGTAATGGTACTGGAATGATTTTCCCCATAAGCATATTGCCAATTGATCCAAGCCTCAGAAAACAAATCCTCTGACTTCTGCCAATTAAAGTTATTTTGTTCAATAAGTGCCAGATTATTTTTCAATGTAGCAATGTAAGGGTGGTTTTCACCATGAATCTGATTGTAAATATCTAGTGACAAATAGTAATATTTCGCAGCTAATTTCCAGTTTTTTGAATTGTGATTGATGACTCCTAGGTTGTTATAGCTTTCAGCAATTGACTCCTTATCGTCCAGTTCTTTACGAATTTCTAATGCCATTTCATGATATTTGATAGCTTCAGATAATTTTTCATCGGCGATGTATAAATTCCCGAGTGCGTTATAGCAGGTTGATAGTTGATGCGAATTCTCGGTAGCTTGTGACTTAATTAAATCAACTGCGGATAATAATTGCTTCTCAGCTTCTTCAGGTTTTCCTGTTTTCCGATAAATAAGTCCAAGTTGTATTTTATCTGAAATGATTGAAGGATCATTCTCAGGTAGTTTTGATTGTTTGACCTTTAATGAAGTGTTAATCACTTCTAATGCATCATCGAGTTTTTCCATCCTTGCATAAATATTTCCAATAGTGTGCATGAAACGAGCATCCGTTAAATCGGGTGTTTCAATTGCAAGCAATTTAGATTTTGCCCGATGGATTAAATTTTCAGGAGTAGTTATTATATTTGTATTTTTCTCCGGATTTGCTACGTTAAAAATTTCGATTAAGAATTCGGAAATTTCTTCCGCTTCTTTTTGTGCCAATTGAGCTGCTTGTGACTGTTTTTTAGCTAGCTCGGCTTGTTGATATTGAGCGATAAATCCGATAATAAGTGAAAGTAACAACACCATTGAAAAGATAACAACAGTAAGATTCCTGCGGACAAATAACACTGAAAGTTGATACCAGTTGTATTTAAAGGATCTGACCGGTTTTTTATTTAAGTATCGAGATAGATCGAAACCGAGGCTGACTGGTGAGGCATATCTTTCTTGCTTGTTAAATGCTGTCGCTTTGTTTACAATGGATTTCAGTTCACCAGATTGGCTCTCTGCCAGAAGTTTCTTTAGCAGAACTCCGAGTGAGTAAACATCTCTTCTGGTATCAACAACTTTCGGGTTGCTTAGTACTTCCGGAGCCAAATACGCAGGAGTCCCAGCAAGATTGTTTCCTCCATCATTCTGAGATTCCAAACGTGATATTCCAAAATCAATAATTTTAACGACAGGATTACCGTTAATTTCAGTAATCAATACATTATTAGGCTTAATGTCACAATGGATTATTCCTTTTTCATGAGCATAACTGATGCCGGAACACAGTTGCTGGAAAAGTTTAATTCTCGAATTTAAATCCAGTTTGTGATTGTCACTCCACTTTATAATATCGTATCCATCGATATATTCCATCACAATAAAATATTGACCGTCAGGTGTTTTATCCACCTCATATAATGTCGCAATATTTGGATGATTGAGTTGAGCTAGGATGTGAGATTCAGATTCAAAGAACTGAAAATTCGGAATCGATTTTAGTAATTTAATAGCAACTATTCTTTCTGCGGGAAAACTCTGCTTTGCAGAATAAACATTGCCCATTCCTCCGCTACCAATTTGTTCAATAATGATGTAATCGTTGATTGAAGTCCCTTTTGGTAAAATTTCCTCATTTTTGACATTATGCAAACCAATATTTGTAATGTGATTGTGTATTGCTGGCTGATCCAGTTTTTTTGCTTGTTCAGACTGCCCAATTTCCAGCATTTCAACTATTATTGGTATCAATTCAGTACGTGACTGACACGCTTTCTCAATAAATGATAATTGGTTATTAGCTTCAATATTATAAACTTTTTCCAATATTTGCTTGATAAACTGATATTGCTCAGGATTCATGAGTTTTTAATTTGGTGTAACAACCACATTTTGGCTAGCATCCATTCTCTGTTTACAGTACTTCGGGATATATTGAGAATCTCTCCAATTTGGGTTTCTGACAAGCCCCCAAAAAACCTTAATTCAACAATCCTGGCTTGTCGGGCATCTAGCTTTTCAAGTTTCTCCAACGCTTCATCCAGAGCAACAATATCAATCTCCAACTCCGATGTTTTTAGCGATTGTTCTTCTATAGGGTTTATTGCATTTTTGGGAATGCGTTTGTCAGAATGTTTTTTACGGGCATGATCAACAAGAAATCGTCTCATGACGATAATTGCTGTTGATATAAAGTGTGATTTGTCATTCCAATCTAGGTTTTGAGAGTCGAACATTCTGAGATAAGCCTCGTTTACGAGTTCGGTTGCCTGAAATGTGATTGTTGGGTTTTCTTTTTTTAATACATTTCCGGCGTAACTTCGCAATTCATTATATAGAACCTTTATAAGCTCTTCTTGGCTATTTTTGTCTCCTTGCTTGAGCTTTGTCAGCAATAGAGTTACATCTTGTTTGGAAAAGTTTGACATGGTTTGTCAATTATAGTGCGATAATTTGGGGTATGCCAGAGAAAAACAGATTACAGCTTTGAGTTAGGAAAGAGTATGTAAGTTTTGAGAAAATTAATATAAAAAAGCCACTAGATTTGAATCTAATGGCTTCTTTTTTATATTTCTGAATGTTTAAAACTTTTTAGAACGTCTCAATCTGCGATTGCGAACACGGCTGACGGCTTCTTGATTCTTTATTTTTGACCAGTCATCAAAGGTAAATTTTTCGCCTTTGGCATAAACCAAACGAGTACGACAGAAATCTTTATACTCATCCAATTCATCACTGACTTCATCCATTGTGTTGTCAATAATGATACAGTCATCCAGATAACCAATCCCAGGAATATGATCGGGGATAATATCTTCATCATCGACAAAATATTTAATTGTTGCGTTGATTTTTTTGAGATTTTCTTTATCGGATTCCCAGGTTTTATCAGAAATCATCGCAATCATTGATTCCAATGATGAGGTTTGCTCGATGATATATCCATCGGAATCAGACGCTCTGATCTCAGCAATTTTTTCTTTGGCATGTTTAATATCGCTGTCATTAATCACCGAACCATGATTTTTTACAAATTGATTAAAATGTTCTTTTACCTGATTGTCAATATCAATGGAAATAGAAACCATATTCACCCCTGTTGTTATATTTAATTGTGCTTTTATTATGCATTAAAATCATCCGAATAT
The DNA here is from genome assembly GCA_020442665.1 of Lysobacterales bacterium. Taxonomy (GTDB): domain Bacteria; phylum Pseudomonadota; class Gammaproteobacteria; order Xanthomonadales; family Marinicellaceae; genus NORP309. The sequence goes on along the minus strand of JAGRJP010000064.1, from coordinate 13,883 downwards.
AAATACCAGAACTTATATTTACCTAAATGATTTTATCGACCCTGTTTCTCTTACCAACGAATAGGATTGGAATATGTAACAACATAAATAATTCTATGGATGCGGAGATACAAAGCCCAAAAGAAAATATCAGCCAGCTTTTGTAATACCAACTAATTGAAACCAGTAACGAATAAATGACGGCTTCAATATACCAGAAAACAGATTTGTTGAAAAATCCTTGATTGGAAAGTTCTATGCCTATTCCACAATTACTGCAATTTTGTTTGCTCTGACCAAGAATTAGATTTAGAACCTGAAGAGCTGAGATGCTTTTTTCGCTGCAATGAGGACATGTTCTTCTGAGAATCATTGTTATTCTGTTTGAGTATTTATCGCTATTTTGATAATTTCAAATCTTGAAATCAACTCAATTTCTTAAAAAACTGATTCATAAGGGACAAAGCCCTTCGGAATGCTTTCTTTCAATGCAATTTGCGGTTTGTGATAGACCTTGCTGTCATAAATATATCTTAGAAGATTGTCACGAACCTCAGTTTTTGCCAAATGAGCAATGCCAACTGCATGCTCGGCAATGTTCAAGCCCATAGGATTGAATGCTCCATTCTCTGTCACGATAATTACCGGATCGGCTGCAATGGCTGTGGTGGTGATTCCTTCCGGGCATAATTCCATGATTTTTGAAACGCCTTTGCGGGTTTCTGACTTCATGGCAATAATTCCATACCCTTGCTTAGACAGATAGGAACCCCGAAGAAAATCGGCTTGTCCACCAATTCCGCTATAAATCATTCTGCCTTGTAAGGAATCTGCCCAAATGTTGCCGTGTAAATCGACACCAATAGCACTATTGATAGCGGTCATTCGATGTTGCTGGGCAATTTTTAAAACACTGTTGGTAGTGTCACAAGGACGTGATTGAACTGAGCTGTTGAAATTCAGCCACTCATAGCCTTGTATACTACTGGATAGAAAAATACTGGCAATGGCAAAATTTACTGCTGAATATTTGTTGGTTACAATTCCTTCAGTAATTAACTCTCGCATTGAGTCTGAAAAAAGCTCGGTGTAAATTCCAATGTCTTTCACGCCTTTTTTTATTATGGCATCGGTGACCGCAGCCGGAACTTCGCCAATTCCGTATTGCAATGTACTGCCATCCTGAATATACAATTCGGCAATAAGGTTACCAATCTTTCGAGCGATTTCATCAGGTTCTTGCACAGGACTGACAGGCAATTCATAATCGGTATCAATCAAATAATCAATTTCAGATTCCTTGATTGTTGTTCCTAAGACAAAAGGCATTTGTTTGTTTCTTTCAGCGATAACCAGACCGTTATTGGATTTAGCCGTTTCAACTGCGGCTTTGAGACCTTCAACCGTGCTTCCATAACTGTAATTTCCGCCGTTATCAGGCCCGGAAACAGTCAACAAAACGACATTGGGTTTGAGATAGTCACGAAGTTGGTGCGGAATGTCCGAAAGATGCATCATTTGATAAGATGCTTGTCCGTGATTGAGCACTTCTCGCGAATGGGAACCGGCAAACAAAACCCTGTGGTTGATACGTTTGCAGACATGCTCTGAAAAAATTTCACCAATATCACCAAGTAATAACAAACTGAGAATATCAATATCCTTAATGTTTTCATCAGCGATGATTTGTTTCAACAAAACTTGCGGAGTGGTTGCATTGCCGGCTGAATATAAAAGTGTTCCCGGTGGCAGAAAGTCTTTATTGATGATGTCTTCGACCTTGTTGAATATTTTCATGTGTTTGAATTTTTACGATTGGTGTGCATCATATCCGATAAACGGAATCAATAATTTGACTGCAATCAATTGAGCTGAAGTTTCATGTTTTCTTCTCTTTCAAACCTTTGCAAAATTATAAAATTCGACTCAAAGTTTACACAGCGACTGAAAGTTTCTGTACAATATCGGGCAATTCGTAACTTTACAATATCCATGTATGATTTTCTAATAATATTGGTTATTCTTGCCGGAAGCGTCGGTGTTTTGCTCTACTTTGTCGGCTGGATGAATACTATTTTCATGGCATTAGGGAAAAAACAATACTCAATGGGTGCGGTGCTTTTTATTCTCAATCCATTATCAATTGTTTATTGCATAAAGAATTGGCAGGATGCTTCCAAACAAGGGAAACAGCTCATTATCGGCTTTGTGTTGATGTGTTGTACAATTATCCCATCTTATTTTTTTATTGATAAAATTTCCTTATAAACATGAAAAAACTAGAACACTTATTCAAAAACAACACTGACTGGGCGGAAAAAATTAAAGCCGAGAATCCAAATTTCTTTAAGGAATTAGCAGAACAACAATCCCCGGAATATCTATGGATTGGGTGTTCAGATAGTCGAGTTCCTGCAAATCAGTTACTGAGTCTGGCACCCGGTGAGGTATTTGTTCATCGAAATATTGCCAACGTCGTTGTGCATACGGATATTAACTGCTTGTCTGTTTTACAATTTGCAGTTGATGTGTTGAAAGTGAAACATATTATTGTTTGCGGACATTATGGCTGTGGTGGAATCAATGCTGCAATCAACAAAACTAAGCACGGCCACAATACCCGCGAAGCCAATCTCATTGATAACTGGTTGGGACACATCGAAGATGTGGCTCGTTTTCATAAAGATGAACTGCAAAATCTAAATGAAGAACAATACCAACAAAGACTTTGTGAGTTGAATGTCATCGAGCAGGTGAACAATGTTTGCAACACTTCGATTGTCAACAAGGCTTGGAATGAAGGTGCTGATTTGACAGTTCACGGTTGGATTTACGATATTAACAACGGTATTCTAAAAGATCTTGATGCCAGTACAAATACCAGTGAAAAAAGAAAACACTAAACAATTCTGAGAAAAAACAATGCAACATAAAACCATCATCGAGCCTTTTCGAATTAAATCAGTTGAGCCCATTGAAATGTCAACTGAAGATCAGCGTTTGGAATATCTGAAAGAAGCACATAATAATCTTTTTTTGATTGAATCCAGAAAAGTGATTATTGATTTGCTGACAGATAGCGGAACCTCAGCGATGAGTGCCAACCAATGGGCAGGAATCATGCGTGGTGATGAGTCTTATGCCGGAGCCCGAAGCTGGGAACGCATGCGAGATGAAATCCGTGATTTAACCGGTTATCAGTATGTAATTCCAACTCACCAAGGTCGTGCCGGTGAAAGTATTTTGTACACATTATTAGGCGGCGAGGGCAAAGTTTTTATCAGTAACACACACTTTGATACCACAAGAGCCAATATCGAATTTGGTGGTGCAACGGCGATTGATTGCCTCACAGACGAAGGTAAACAGCCGGCTTTGGAGCATCCGTTTAAAGGAAATATGGACATTAAACAATTGGAAAAAGAAATTTTAAATAGCGGTGCTGAAAATATCGGAGCAATTATTCTGACAGTGACCAATAATTCCGGCGGGGGGCAACCGGTCAGCATGCAAAATGCCAAAGAAGTCCGTGCTATTTGTGATAAATACAATCTGTTATTTGTTCTTGATTGTTGTCGAATTGCGGAAAACTCCTATTTCATCGAACAACGTGAAGAAGGATATAAAGGCAAAGACTATCGTGAAATTGCACAGGAAATGTTTGGCCTGGCCGATGGCGGTGTGATGAGTGCGAAAAAAGATGCTCTCGTTAATATGGGTGGTTTCATAGCCTTAAAAGATAAAAAAATAGCGGACGCCTGTACCAATACCTTAATCATTAAAGAAGGCTTTGTCACATATGGTGGATTATCGGGTCGTGATATGGAAGCACTGGCGATTGGTTTGCAAGAAGTATTCGACAAAGATTATCTCAAATATCGCATCACCAGCACGGTTTATCTAGGAGATAGACTCCACAAAATGGGTATTCCTGTGATGCGCCCGATTGGTGGTCATGCCGTTTATATTGATGCCAAAGCTATGTATCCGCATATTCCGGTCGATGAATTCCCGGGACAGGCACTGGCATGTGATTTATATGTCAAAGGTGGAATCCGTGCTTGTGAAATTGGTTCAGTGATGTTCGGTAAAAAAGACACTGATGGAAAATTAATTCCGGCAGCAATGGAATTAGTCCGTTTAGCTATTCCGCGCCGGGTTTACACTCAAAGCCATGTTGACTACGTCATCGAAACCTTTGAAGAAATCCTCAAAGAAAAAGATCAAGCAAAAGGTGTGAAAATTACTTATGAACCCAAGTTTTTAAGACATTTTACCGCACATTTTGAGAGGTTAAATTAATTAAATAAAGTTCAGCCATTAGCAATAAATAAAACAGTTTCCTTGTTTACAATTGAGAATCCAATTTAATTGTGTAACAATTCCGTTTTAGCAAAATATGATGTCATTATGAAGAAAGTTGCTTTGGTCATGGGCTCTCAATCGGATTGGGCAACCATGAAGGAATGTGCCAAACTCTTGAACGATTTAGGTATTGAATTCCATCAACAAGTCGTTTCTGCGCACCGAACTCCACAATTAATGTATGATTTTGCCAATTCGGCAGAAGATAGTGGTTATGAAGTAATCATCGCCGCCGCTGGTGGTGCGGCACACTTACCGGGAATGATTGCTGCAATTACACATGTTCCAGTTATTGGTGTGCCAATTAAATCCAGCAATTTAAACGGAATTGACTCCTTGCTCTCAATTGTGCAAATGCCAGCGGGTGTTCCTGTGGCAACTATGAGCATTGGCGTTGCAGGTGCAAAAAATGCAGCTTTATGTTGTGCTTCCATCCTTGCCAATGGTGATGATGATATTAAATCAGCACTAAAGAAATATCGAAACAAACAAACTCAAAAAGTCTTAGAACATCCGAATCCTGATAAGTAATTATGAATAAATTTCCTACCATTGGTATTCTTGGCGGCGGTCAGTTGGCACAAATGCTGGCACTGGATGGTTACCCCTTGGGATTCCGTTTTGTCTTTTTTGATCCGACTAAAGATGCCTGTGCCGGATTGGTTGGAAAACTCATAGTAGCTGATTATAACAATGAAATTGCATTGGAAGAATTTGCTAAACAGTGTGATTTTGTTACTTATGATTTTGAAAATGTGCCCGTCAGCGCCGCTGAATTTGTGGCAAAGAACACTCAGATTTTTCCTCATCCCAGTGTTCTTGAAGTGGCGCAAGATCGTCTGAAAGAAAAAGTTCTGTTTCGTGAACAACTCAATCTTCCGGTTGGGGATTTTTACGCGGTTGACAGTTATTCTGAACTCTTATTTGCAGTTAAGAGTTGTGGGAATGACGGCTTTTTGAAAACCAGAAGAATGGGCTATGACGGTAAAGGGCAGTACCGCATCACAGCCAAAACTAACCTTAAAGAATTGTGGAGTCAAATTGACGGCGGATCATTTATTCTGGAAAAAGCCGTGCATTTTAATCGTGAAGTTTCGGTAATTATTGCCAGAAATGCACAAGGTGAGCATGCATTCTACGAACTTTGTGAAAACAAACACAAGCAAGGCATTCTGACAACAACTTTAGTCCCTGCTGTTGCTAGTGAAAACAGTCCAAAAGCCTTTGAATACGCTCAAAAAATTGCTGATAAACTGAACTACGTCGGTGTCTTAACCGTAGAAATGTTTGAAACTGATGGCTGTTTATTTATCAATGAAATGGCTCCACGAGTTCACAACTCCGGACATTGGAGCATTGAAGGAGCGGTGACCTCGCAGTTTGAAAATCACCTCCGCGCCGGATTGGGAATTCCTCTCGGCTCAACGGCGATGCAAAGTGGTTATGCGGCAATGATTAACTGGATTGGTGAGATTCCATCAGTCGGCTTCACCAGTAAGGAAAAAGATGTTCACTGGCATATTTACGGCAAACAAAACCGCCCCGGACGTAAAGTCGGACATTCAACTGTAGTTGCTGATAATGCCGAAGAACTTCATCAAAAAGTGGTTAATCTTGCGAAGTTGTTAGGGGCGAAATAGGTCTTTATTCTTTCACCTTGATTAGAGTTGACTGTTTGAACCTATGATTTTTGGGCAAACTCTAATATTACTTCAGAACATCGTTTCGGACTTACCTGTGCTACAAAGTGAGGACTTTCAATTACTACAACCTTTACTTGAGGAGAAATTTTTTTAAATTCATTAACATGATTTTCAGAAACCAGTTTGTCATTTTTTGCTTGAATATAGACACACGGAATTAATAGAGTTGCGCTTTCAGTCTTTAGCTTTTTCATTTCATTAAGGCGAAATGATAAAACCCGACTACTAACTGATTTTATAGACTTTCTAAAAAGCTCAATAGTATCCGAATCAACGCCTCTTCCTAGAAAGTATCGTTTGATTAAAAAAGCCGGGATTGGAATTTTGAATAACAATCCCATTGGCAATTTGGTTAAAAGTGTCAACAATCGATTCGGTGAAGTCAGGAATGTAGCTATAAATACAACTACTTTTAGATTTTTCGGGTATTTCTTCGCAATTTGATAAGCAATCGGACCGGAAAAGGATTCAGCAACCAAGAAATAATCTTCATCAGGAAGTTGTTTTGTTACCAGCTCAGTGAGTTCGACATAGCTCAATTTCTCATGAGTTGGATATGAAATAACCCTAACATCAGCTTTTATTCCAAGTATGTCAACCAAAGGCTTAAAAAGCAAACCGGTTCCATCCATTCCAGGTAGTAGAATTATTTTCATATCCAGCTAGTGACCATAGTAAATTTCAGTCATAATCTGTGAACATAAATCTCTAACTTCTATTATCGAACTCTCAATTTTAGTTAAAAAGCTATTATACCAATTGACATAAACATCCGAGTTATCTAGAAAACTTTTTGTTTTTAATTGGATATAGCTACTTTTATTTTTTTGATATTCCATTCTCCACTCTGAATCACTATCCATTATATATAACAACATTAGTGTAGTCTCATTTGTTGCCGGAAAAGCATTTGCATGTGAATCCACCGATAAGAAGAATTCGAGCTTTTTACATAATTCACTATTCTTAATTAAAAAATCGATTATTTCTGCATACAAAGCAGCGTAATTTTTATCATAAGTATAGTGAAACCCGACGATATTTCTAATATCATAAAAAGGTAACTTCTTTGAGCTAACATCAAATTGATTCAAATTAATATCATCAAAGCGATTATTTGCAGATTTTAAAAATATATATGCTTCATGAAGCTGACTACTCAAAATAATCATTGAGCTTGTTAATTTTGAATAATCTATGTGATCTTGTGGAGTTGTGGCTTTTTCCGGTAAATTTTTTGAAATATCAAAAAAGTTTTCAGAAGTTAAATATAAATCATTCATTATCATTGAAGCTACCGTATAGTCTTTTTTTTCAGACTCCGTTAGTGCATTTATGCGTTGTTTACTGAATTTAAATGATTGGAATTTATTTTTCATTGTTAAATCTCGTAGGATATTCTTTGTAGATTAAAATTAAAGTATATAGTTTACGAGTAATTTTCAAGATTTCAAACGATAAACCTCTCTACTCTCACTGAAATATTTTTGAAAAATTTGGAATTTATTTAACAAGTGTCTGAGTATTCCTAGTTGTATGTGTATTTTCGTAGTTTACTTTTAACCCCCTTACATTTCGCTGAGGAGCGCAGATAAATTTGGAAATAAGTTTGCAAGTGTTTGAACATTGCTTGCAATGTGAGTTTTTGCAAACGCCAAATTTAACGAGAACCGAAGGTAGCCTTTAGGTCGGAATGTCGGGGCGTGCTTTTGTGTTACTTTTACACGAGTAAAAGTAACATTGACATAACTAGATTCCTGCCTACGTAGGAATAACTAAAAAAGGTAAACGGTAATGGTGGATACTCGTTATTGACTCTGCTCAGTCAATCTCGAAACCGTGCGTTGCATTTCAAAGGAAAGTTCGTTGCCTTGATAGATTTCATCAAAGGAAACTGTTGAAAGGGCATATAATGGCGTGTTTGTGTCATAGAGTACATCTATCAAAGTGATAAATCGACGTGCGGTGTTGCGGTCTTCTTTGTCTATTGCATGATTGATAACGATAAAGATGGTTTGGTATTTTTCTGCTAGTTGGATATAGTCTGAGGCATTTCGGGGTTGCATGCAAAGCACTTCAAATTCCAGCATGATGTATTTGTCGCTACGTTTGATGACTTCGATTTTCCTTTTATTGATTTCGATAGCTGAAATGTGAATATCATCGGCTCCAACCAATTGACTGAAGCGACTTTCAAATAGTGTTTCGTTGTGCTTATTGATTGGTGAAAGCCACTTTTGCTGGCTTGATGTTGTATCCGCTGTGCGGTAATCATGTTCTCCGTCCAATTGGATGATAGTCATATTTTGTTGCATCCATGAAATTGCCGGTAGGAATTTTTCTCGTTGTAAGCCTCCCAAATACAAATCTTTCGGATTGACATTGGAAGTGGTGATGATGGAGATATTGTATTTTTGCATAGCAAAGAGAATTCCGGCGAGCAGCATGGCATCGGTGATGTCATGAACCAGAAATTCATCCAGACATAGTACATCAATTTCTTCTGATAAATCTTTGATAACTGTATCGAGAGGGTTCTGCTGGTTTTTTATCTGTCTTAATTGCTGATGCAGCCACTTCATAAAACTGTGAAAATGCTGTCTGCGAACTCTTTTTTCATCAATGGTTTGGATAAATAAATCCATCAAAAAAGTTTTTCCACGTCCCACCGAACCATAAATATAAAGCCCGTTGAAACTTCTCTTAGGTTTAAAAAACCAGTATGAAGACTCTTTGTGAAGATTATGACGAATATTCTCAAAGGCCAGTACCACTTGCTCCTGCAAAGAATCTTTGGAAATTTCCCCTTGTGAAACCAGCTTTTGGTAGAGTTTTAAAGGACTCATTTATTCTTCAGATGTGGTTTCTTCCTCTGGAAGTTGTCTGAGAATACCGTTTTTAATGGCTCCTTTTAAATCAATCAAACGACGATGAAAGAAATGTCCGGCTTTAAAAGTAATCAACTGAGGTCTGGGTTCCAAAGTGTCAACGTAGTTGTAAACCGCTTTTGGCGTCACCACATCATCTTCTTCACCCTGAATAATCAGCCACGGACATTGTGGAATTTCCAATTGAGTGTAATCATAGCGTTCAACAGGTGGTGCAATTGTCAGAAATTGTGTTGGATTCACAGTTGGACAGGCTTTTAAAGCGGTATAAGAACCAAATGAAAAACCGGCAAGCCAGATATCGTGTTCGGGGAATAATTCTTTGACCCAATTGTAGATTGCAATGACATCTTCGGTTTCTCCGTTGCCATCGTCAAACTCGCCATCTGTTTCACCAACACCACGAAAATTGAATCGAATAGTATATGCTCCGAGTTCACGGAAGGCTTTTTCAATCATGTGCGTGACTTTGTTATGCATGGTTCCGCCAAATAACGGATGCGGATGGCAAATGATTCCAACAGCTTGTCTGTCTTCTCCATCAACCGGATCTCCCGGCAAACACTCGATTTTACCCACAGGTCCTTGCAGAAAAAAAGTTTTGTCAGGGAATTGTTCAGGATTCACTATCATTTGTTTCATAACAGATAAAAAAGAAAATCGGATTATATCATTTTTGTGATAGCATGTATTTATCAAGTTCTATTGTAAAGTAGTTAATGTCAAAAATTTCAAATCACTCTGAGTTGTATAAACACGTATTCGATAAAAAATTTGCACACATGACTTTATTGGGATTTTCTGCGGGACTGCCATTGTTTCTGATATTTTCATCATTATCTCTCTGGCTGGATCAGGTGGGTATTAAAAAGTCGGCAATCACGATGTTTAGCTGGGCGGCACTTGGATATTCATTTAAGTTCTTGTGGTCACCTTTGGTGGATAAGCTACCAATCTATAAACTATCGTCTTTATTAGGACAAAGGCGGAGTTGGTTGCTTTTGACACAAGTCATTATAATTTCAGCAATTTTATGGATGGCCTTTACCAATCCGGCACTTGGAGAAAATTATCTTGTAACAATGGCTTTTGCCACTGTATTATTAGGTTTCTCATCTGCAACTCAGGATATTGTGATTGATGCGTGGAGAATTGAAGCTTCCAATGAAAAAGATATAGCGATTTTGTCATCTTTGTATATTGTCGGTTATCGGATTGGGATGGTAACTTCAGGAGCAGGAGCTCTGTTTCTTGCACATTATTTTGGAACCAGTAAGGAAAACTACCTTTATGAGGCATGGAGAAACAGTTATTTGATTATGGCTATGACTATGTTAGTCGGAGTGATGACCACTTTAATTATTAAAGAACCGAATCATAAGTCTTCTACAGTATATGAGTCCAGAGATTATATTTCTGTCTTGATTGTTTTTTTGTTAGTAGTTTTATCTTTTATAACTGTATATAAGTTTACAGGGTTATACAAACATGGCTTGGTTGAATATCTGCAAACTATTGTTGACAACAAGATTCTAATTAACTTTGTAGTTTCATTCTTTCAATTGATGATGGCATTGGTTTTGGCATTAGTATTAGGTGGCTTTGTTTATAAATCTAGCTTAGTGAACCGAGAAATGATTGCCACGGTTTATATTTCGCCGGTAAAGGATTTGTTTTTGAGAAACAAAAATAATATGTGGTTACTTGCCGGAATTATTGCAACTTACAGAATTTCTGACATTGTAATGGGAGTGAGTGCCAACCTCTTTTATCAACATATGGGCTTTGATTTGGATGAAATTGCAGGAATTGTAAAAACATTTGGTTTAATCATGACGCTTACAGGTGGTATTCTTGGTGGGGTATTGGTGATTAAATATTCGGTGTTAAGAATTATGATTGTGGGTGCAATTTTATCTGCAATTACGAATTTACTCTTTATGGTTATGGCTGAGACAGGTAAAAGTTTTGAATTTTTGGTTGTGTTGATTTCAGCAGATAATCTGTCAGCAGGAATTGCTACAGCAGCTTTTGTTGGCTTTCTCTCAATTCTTGTAAACAAATCTTTTACTGCTGTTCAATATGCCATGTTTAGTTCGGTTATGACTCTTTTCCCTAAGATTCTCGGTGGCTATTCAGGAACCTATGTAGACTCTTTTGGTTTTTCAAATTTCTTTTTGTTTACTGCAGTAATTGGGATTCCTGTAGTCATTATGTTGGTTTATGCACACAGAAAAAATCTTTTTGTCTATGGAAAGAAAAGCACTGAAGTATCTGATTGATTTTGATGACTTATTTGAATAAAACCATACCTAAATTTATATGGAAATTGATGAAAGTCTATTTTGAGAGTTTTTTACAAAAATATTTTATTTCATAAATTTATTTTTAAAGGTTGATATGTTATCTTAATCTGCAAGCTATGGGAAGTAACAATATGATAACAGTCGAGCAGTTAAAAAATTATTATCCTTTCAATAAAATGGAAGAGAAATTTTTGCCGTTATTGCTAAAGCAATTCAAAACCGTTGAGTTTAATCGTGGGGAAGATATTTTCAAACACGATGATAACAAAGTTTATGCAAAATACGTTATCGAAGGTCGAGTTAAAATCACTTATCCATCAGGCAGAGAAAAGGTTTTAAAAGCGGATTCTCTTTCAGCCTATTATCCGGTTGGTGAGGTCAACAGCAACAAAAGACTCAGTTCTGAAGTCGAATCAAAAAGCGCCAAGATTATGATAATGAACAATATTTTTCTGGATCACTTTGTGGTTTGGGACAATTTGTTTAAAGAATCATCATCGGATAGCCCTTTGCGTGGTCATGAATCTTATGATTGGGTGGTTGGGTTGCTAAACTCAAAAGCTGTTCAAATGCTTCCCAGAGGTCACGTTGATCAAATCTTCAAAAATTTAGAGCCTTTGTATGTGAAACAAGGTGAAGAAATCATTTCAGAAGGTGATTTTGGTGATTTTTGCTACATCATCGTCAAAGGAGATGCGGATATTTTCAAAGTTGTGGCAGAAGGGGAAGAAAAAGTCGCAACAATTGGTGCAGGGGCTTTATTTGGCGAGAATGCATTAGTGAGTAAAGATCCAAGGAATGCTTCGGTGCGCATGGTGACTAATGGTTTATTGATGCAGATGGCGGGCGAGAAGTTTTCATCCTTGTTGAAAAGCCATGTGGTGAGATGGATAACTACCGACACAACTTATGAAATGTTGCTTGAAGGAGCGGTGTTGGTCGATGTCAGGGAAATGATTGAATTTGAAGAAGAAAGTTTTCATGATAGTATCAATATTCCACTTGGCGAACTGAGGGATAAAGCGGAGAATCTTTTGAAAAAAGACGTGCCTGTCATTACCTGCTCAGGAACTGGTTTGCGTTGTGCATCAGCAGCTTTTTTACTGGCGACACTTGGATATGATGTTTATAGCATGCAAGGTGGTGTCAAAGGCTTGTTGAAGCTGATAGAAAGATTGGATGATTCGGAATCAACGAGTGTGTAATTCTCTGGTTGCTTTTTCCAGTTGACCATCGAGTAAATCTTCAAGTACAGCAAGAGATTTATCAATGGCATTATTAATGCTGATTTCATCATCGCTACTTGCACGATTGAGTACCCATGAAACGACTTGGCTTTTATGCCCGGGATGTCCGATTCCCAGTCGAATTCGGTAAAATTCATTACTACCGATCAAACTAATAATATCCCGCAGACCGTTATGTCCACCATGACCGCCACCTTTTTTGAGTTTGACAGTTCCCGGTGGTAAATCTAACTCATCATAAGCAACCAGAATTTCTTCGGGTTTGATTTTGTAGAACTGTGTTAAGGATTGCAACGCCTTTCCTGAGTGGTTCATGTAAGTCATCGGTTTCAATAACCAAACACTATGATTATTGATATCGACATTAGCAGCTTCACCATAGAATTTTTTGTTGTCTTTTAAATCAAATCCATACTTTTTACATAATGTATCAACAAACCAAAACCCTGCGTTATGACGAGTGTTTGTGTACTGACTACCAGGGTTTCCCAAGCCAACAATTAATTTTATGGAATTCATAAATTCTCCTTTCCCAAACAAAAACAGCCCCGAAGTTGGGGCTGCTTTTTATAACAAAATGATTCGATTGAATATTATTGTTTTTGATTTATTCCGCAGCTTCCTCATCTGAAGTCGCATCAGAGTGAACATGAGTTGTAGAAACAACAACAGTATCATACTCTTCATCATGTCCGTGAGTGAAAGCTGTCAACTTAACCCCTTTAGGAAGTTTAATATCACTCAAACGTAACATATCACCCGGTTTGAATTTTGCCAAATCGACTTCGATAAATTCAGGTAAATCATCCGGTAAACAGCTCACTTCCACTTCAGTTAATTGATGAGATACAATAATACCTGAAGTTTTCGCTGCAGCCGATTTTTCTTCGTTCATGAAGTGTAAAGGAATATGCATGTGCAATTCAACATCATCTGCAACTCTTTGGAAATCCATGTGCATGATTACTGGCTTTGAAGGGTGACGTTGCATATCACGAAGTACAACTTTTTGACGTTTGCCATCAGCCGCTTTAAGCTCAAGAATACTGGTGAAGAATGATTCGTCTTCGATATATCTGAGTGCTTTGTGGTGCTCAATTGACACTGCTCTTGGATCTCTTCCTGCACCGTAAATGATACCAGGAACTTTGTTTTCACGACGTAGGCGGCGGCTCGCACCTTTCCCCAAATCATCGCGCAACTCGGCGTTAATTCTAAAAATTGACATATTATGTCTCCTATTTAAGTTAAAAATTCTCCCGTTTTGCGACCAAACGAGACAGAGTGTGCTTTCGCACATTATCAGTCGATATACATCTCACTGACAGATTCTTTATTGGCAATTCTGCGAATGGTTTCCGCCAGCATTTCGGCGACACTCAATTGCCTGATTTT
>JAGRJP010000002.1 GCA_020442665.1 Lysobacterales bacterium | reverse complement strand
TATTCAGTTTATCGCCGGCACAACGAGCCAGATATATTAAGAAAAACAAGTCAAACACAAATTATCTGGACATGATGGGTCGCTGGTCTGTTTGTACTAAAAATGATTCAACCTATAAACAATCTTTAATCAAAATGTCTTTAAAACGCTATGGAATTTTATGCAAAGCCATTTTTGAAAAAGAGCAATTGCCACTCAACTGGTATGAAGCAGTTCTGGAATTAACCCGACTGGAAGCACAAGGAGAAATTCTTGCCGGACGTTTCATCAAAAAATTTTCGGGGATTCAATTTGCTGAAAAATCATTTATCAAACAAATTGGAAAAAATATTTCAGAACCGATTGAATTGCATGAAAAAGATTGTTGCAACATACAGTTAATTTGATGTTATTATGTTGGTTTTAGAATGCAACTGAGAAAACTCAATGGGATCACATGAATTTATTAAAGATGATCGAAACCTCGACATTTTAATCAATATCAACGGTGAATTGTTTCATCGGAATGAAGCAAAAATTTCAGTTTTTGACAGCGGCTTTATTCTGGGAGATGGAGTCTGGGAAGGTTTGCGATTGCACAATGGCATAATTGCTTTTCTGGATGATCATTTGCAAAGATTGTATCAGGGAGCGAAAGCATTGGATTTGGATATTGGTTTGAGCAAAAAAGAATTGTCTGAAAGAGTTTATCAAACCATTCAAGCCAATGATATGCACGACCATGTTCATATTCGCTTGATGGTCACACGAGGCGTGAAAACCACTCCTTATCAAGACCCCAGAGCCACTTTACCGGGTGCAACGATTGTTATTATTCCCGAATACAAAATTCCGAATCCGGAAAAAATTCAAAAAGGAGTTCGTTTGTTTACCACTCATGTGCGTCGAGGCTATCCGGATGTTCAGGATCAGAAGATGAACTCACATAGCAAAATCAACTGCATTCTCGGTTGTATTCAGGCAACCAAAGCCGGTTATGACGAAGCATTGATGCTCGATCCGCATGGATTTGTTGCGACTTGTAATTCAACCCATTTCTTCATTGTAACAAAAGGTGAGGTCTGGACTTCGACCGGAGATTATTGTTTAGGTGGAATCACTCGCTCTAAAATCATTCAGCTTTGTGAGGAAAATGATATTCCTGTTTATCAAAAGAACTTTTCACTTTTTGATGTTTACGGAGCGGATGAATGCTTTATCACGGGGACTTTCGCCGGACTCACGCCTGTAAATGAAGTGGATGGCAGAGTGATAGGAGACCCATCTGAAAGAAAAATGATACCAAGGCTACAGAAATTGTATTTGGAATTGATTAACAGAGGTTTGGTATGAAGTTGACTCGAATTGCTATGTGGTCAGGACCACGAAATATCTCTACAGCGATGTTGAGAAGTTGGGAGAACCGAGCCGATACTGTGGTTGTTGATGAGCCGTTATACGGTCCTTATCTTTTTCAAACCGGAAAAAGACACCCAATGTATCAGGAAATTATTAATGAACAAGGGAAACATTATCAACCCATCACAGAACGACTCATTACTTGTGAATTTCCGCATGACATTAGCATTTTTTACCAAAAACACATGGCTCACCATATTCTGGAAGACACCGATTTGTCATGGATTGTGCACCTGAAAAATGCCATTTTGTTGAGACATCCTTATGAGGTTTTATCATCCTATCTGGAGAAACAACCTGAAGCCACACCTGAAGATATAGGCTATCCTCAATTACTAAAATTATTCAAATTGATTCAATCTGAAACTGGAGAAATTCCACCTGTATTTAACTCCAAAGATATATTGATAAATCCTGAAATGATGCTGAATAAAATGTGCGAATCACTGGAAATTCCTTTTAACAGAGAAATGTTGGGATGGGATAAAGGATATCGCGAAAGTGATGGTGTTTGGGCAAAACATTGGTATAACAGCGTGATTCTATCAACCGGATTTGCAAAATACAAACCAAAAGAAATCAAGCTAACCAGAGATGAACAAAAAATTGCCGATGAATGCATGCCGTATTATGAAGAGCTGTCAAAATATAAAATATTGTAACAATTCAGCAGATATGCTTGAAAAAAGCGATTAATAGAAAGAAACTGTATTTTCTCGTGGAAAATATCTGTTGATATTATGAGATTTTATAAATTGAAACTACTGTGCTTTATTGCTATAGGTTATTGTTTCCAATCCAATGCTTTACCTGATATTCCTAGTCTAATGGACTGTGAAGATATTATTTTCTTCTCTGGATTTCAGAATGATTCTGAACCGAGTAACGGTTCGGGCGGAAGTTATCCAGGGGCATTTGCCCGTACTATTTTTTCTCACGGATCCAACAGAACCTATTACGTTTCGATTCCTCCTGATTATCAACCGAACAAGGCTTTTCCATTATTGTTTTCGTGGCATGGAGCAGCAGGAGCCGGGACGGCTCAAGCCAACGCGCAGGCTACCAGAGATTTCTGGAAACCTTTTGCTGATCAAAATCATCTTATAATTGTTGCTCAAGCGGGAACAGGTTCAACCGGAGGTGGCTTTACTTTTCCAAATGATATTGCAATTTTGTATGATATTCTCGATGATATGCATGCACATTATAATATTGAATTAAAAAGAGTTTACGGACATGGTTTTTCATCCGGAGGACATTTAATGCATACTTTAATGCTGTTCTACAACCAAGGATATCCTGCTTATTCCGTGAGTGCAGGGACTTTTGCTGATGCTGTTTTTGAAGATCCTAATGTTCCGGCAAATAGTGATGTTTTGCCTGTATTTGTCTCAGTAGGACAATCAGATCCGCTAAAGCCAACGATTGAACAGGAACGAATAAAATTTCTAAATGCCGGTTGGGTCGAGGGTGAAACCTACTGGCTGGATGTATTCAATGGGGGGCATCAATTGGATACAAATCTCCCACAAAAAATGTGGGATAAACTTTGTACTTTTTCAAGACAGCCCTGAATTATTATTTTTCCTCAGCAAACTGAACGGAGAGTTTTTTATTCAGCAAAGATTCCATAGGCATTGGCCACCAGCCCATATCTGAAACCATTTCCAGTGCTTCATCAGGCGTTTTTCCTTTGTATTGAACTAAATAAGCTGCCCACATTTGCGAAGCTCTGTGACCGGAACGACAATGCAACAATACTTTACCATCTGCTGATTCAATTGCTTGAGCAAATTCTTTGAGTTTCTCAGGAGAATACTCATTACCTTCATCGCCAATTGGAATAAAAACGTATTCGATTCCGGCTTTTTTCAAAAGGTAATCTTCATAAAATTTCAAATCTTTCATCTCGCCCAGAGTTCTGTTGTTGATAACTTTGGTAAAACCAGCATCTTTTATATCCGCAAAATCAACATAATCCGGTTGCGGACCAATGTAAATATTTCCATCATGAAATAATTTTTGTGTGTATTTGGGTGGCGTAGCCTGTTTTTCTACAGCTTGCTGTGCATGTGAAAGAATTGTTGTGAGGACTAAAATTAAAATTGTAATCTTATTCATAGTTTTTCCTAAAAAATCAAAGATGCCATTTTTCTTCTAAATTGGGAGACTATCTTAGCATCATCAATTAAATTAAAAGCGATAATTAAACTTTGTTTAATTGGATTTTGGTCATCGCCTTTGGCATTAGCAAGTAAATCGAGCAATACTTGAATGCCATCTTCCGGATCTTGGTAAATTGTTTTTTGAATGGCGGATTGTAAGTTTTCTTGTGGGTGATTTTGACTGATTCCCAGCAATTCAAAAGACGATTTGATGTTTTTAAATTTCTCATCATTTTTTTGCTCGGGATCCAAATTATCAAAAGTCGCTTTAGCTTTTTCGAGATTGTTTTGTTGCATATAAATTTGAATCAATAATAACTTGGCATCGAGTGAGTTATCTAAATGCAACAATTCCTCAGCTTGATCATAGTTTCCCATTACAACTAATTGCATGGCTTGTTGCAGATTTTCTGACTCAGGCTCACTATCTGCAATTTGATTCAAATCAAGATGTGGATCTATGAGTTTTCTGATTTCGGATTCGGGTTGAGCTCCCATAAACTGCTCAACAACTTCTCCATTTTTGACTAGCATAACCGTTGGAAGTGAACGAATTCCGAATTGCATCGCAAGCTCTTGTTCCTTATCGGTATCAACGGTTGCCAGATGAACCGCACCATTAAGCGATTCCACGATTCCATGCAATACAGGCATGAGTTGTTTGCAAGGAGCGCACCAGTCTGCCCAAAAATCAACCAGAACCGGAACTGAATTTGACTTCTCAACAATTTCAGATTCAAAATCCTGTAGGGTTACGGCTTTAATGAATTCACTCATAATAAGGATTCTCCGCATTGGAATGATCCGTCCCGTCCATTAAACCTTTTAGTTCTGGGAACGCTTTGAGTAATTTGGTTTCCATTCCCATCGAAAGTGTTTGTTGTGCCATACCACAGCCGTGACAGCCACCGCCAAATTCGATAAAAGCATAACCATCTTCAATCGCTTTCAGTTTGGCATGACCACCGTGCATTGCTAATGATGGATTTAATTCCACATTGATGAAATATTCCACGCGTTCAAATAGAGGAGAATCATCATTTGGTTTTTCGCCTTTCAGTTTTGGAGCTTTAATATTCAGTTGACCACCGGTATCTGTAAGGTCATAGTCAATACTGGCATCAGCAAGGAACTTCTCATCCTGTTTGGCGACAAACAAGCTAAAATCTGTTTGTTTGAACTCATAAGCATCTTTGGGAGCTTCATGACGCTCGCAAAAATTCAGGAAGCAATCTGCAATCGGAGTTCCTGCGTTTTTCACCATGATTTGTAAATGCAAATCATCAATATTGTGTTTTTTGACCACATCAGACAGAAAGTTTTGGGCTTCAGGACTAACGGTAATGTTCATTTAATTTTCTCGTACAAATAGGGTAGGGAAACATCCAATCGATAATCTATGTTCGAATGTGTCCCATTGAATTCTTCATAAGTATGTTCGATTTGATGCTTTTCAAGTTCACGGCTTAATCTTCGCATTCCGTAGTGAATCATATACTGGTCGCGAAATCCGCAATCCATAAACAAGCCGTTGAGTTGTTTCAAAGCATCAATTTTTTTTGCAACCATATTGACCGGATCATGACTCAGCCAGTTTTGCCAATTTTCTTGTTTGATTTCACAAGTTTCAAATTCAAAAGGCATAACGATATCACCATCTTGCGGATCGTAAGTGGCAGCCATACATATCATCATCAGGGTTAAAATTTCAGAGCCGTGAATCTTTTTCGCTTTCCAGAATCGTTTAAGAAAATGATTCACATCATAGTTATAATTGCTCAATACATCAGCAACTGCTGGAAAGTCTCGTTGATAAAGCAAATCAAATCCGGCATCACCGGATTGATTGGCAATGGCGCCCCAATAACCCGGAAAATCCATCGCGAATCGAATCGCGGCAAATCCACCAGACGATTTTCCTAATACAGCTCGGTGTTGATAACCTTTTTTAATGCGAAACTTGCCTTCAATCTCTGGGATGAGCTCTTTATGAATAAATGAGGCGTAATTTCCAATAGCCGGTGAGTCAATATACTGATTACCACCCAAACAAGTGAAACAATCCGGAATAACAACAACCGTCGGACCGATTTTTTGCTCAGCTATCAATCTGTCCAGTCGTTCGGTGATATTTTCCCCAAATGCTCTCCAGCCTATTACTCCGCTGCCGCTGTTGGTGTAAGCAGCCAGATAGTACATCACCGGAAAGTCCAGGTTGTTTTCGTCATAACCGATTGGTAAATAAATAAAAACATCTCTTTCAAAAGGATCTTTAAGCGGATTATCTATTAAGATTTCAGAGTTTATCCGAAATTGCACCAATGTTCCTTGAGGATAATTTGTTTTGTGATTATATATCGACATTAAAAATTACAGCTTTATAATAATTCAGGCAAAGCATTATAATGCAAATGAATCCATTGTTTAATTAAGTTCAGGAAAGTTGGAGTGAATTGATGCAGATACAAAGTCAAATATTTAACCAAATTCTGGGAAAAGCACAGAATTGGAAAAATAATACTGATGCCGAAAATACTGTTATCAATCTGAAGTATTTAAAAGAAAATGTTGCTGAACTGAGCCAAATTACAGTTCATACCACTCCTTGGGTTTTCTCGCATATTCCTAAAACTGCCGGAACATCTTTGGAAAACTATCTCATTCAACCCTTTGAACTTAAAGATGTTTTGCATGTAAATGCTCCTGACTTAAATCGCTTGCCTCAAGTCATACATTTAAAAAACAAATATCCAAACTTGATTATGGGTCATCATCCTATTCACGGTTTGCTTTATCAGTTACTGCCCAAAATTCGATTTGTGCATTTAACCATGTTGCGTGAACCGGTTTCCCGAATTGTTTCCTATTACAACTATTTGGCAACCCGTGATTATCATGTTTTGCATAGTCAGATTAAAGATTTGAGCTTTGATAGTTTTTTAAAACAAGACAACCTTGTTGAAATCCATAATGGTCAGTCTAAACGCCTTACCGGTTATTTGCATTCAGAAGTCAATATCAGCGACAACGATTTGTATTTTAAGGCAAAAGAAGTCGTTGATAATTGTTTTACCATTGTCGGAGTGACGGAATATTTCAAAGAGTTTTGCCATGTTTTGGAAAAACAATGTGGAATTATTTTTAACAAATTACCACCTGTCAATCGTTCGCAAAGAAAAATCCAATTGACTGATTTAAGAGCGGAACACAGGAAATCCATAGAGGAAAACAATAAAGTTGATATTCAGCTATATCAATATGTGAAGTCGAAGTTTGAGAAGATTATAAATCATTAAAAAAACTCGTCATTACACCTAGGCGATAATCTCATAGAGAATAAAGAAATAAACCATGAAATAATTTAAGGACATGAAATTTGGTAGAGATAGTAAAATTCCCTTCATGAACTTTATGTTCTTCATGGTAGAAAATTTGTAGGGTGAGTTTTACCCACCCTACGATACAGGTTTTACTTCAATTGAGGTTCAATAAAATACTTTACAACCGATTGAGCAAGAATTTCCGGTGGTAATAATCCTTGTGCCAACAAGAAGTCATGGAATTCTTGGTCTTTGAATTTATCTTTGAGTTTTAATTCAGTTTTAGCTCTTAATGCTTGCAGTTTCTCATAACCGTAGTAATAAGCAGTTGCTTGTCCCGGGATTCGATAGGTGTATCTTTCGATTTCGTTCTGAGCGTTGGACTCACCTTCGACAACATCTTCCATTAGTATTCTTTTTGCTTCATCCGGTGTGATTAAGCCTAAATTCAACATCGGGTCAAGCCAGATTCTAGCTGCTCTTAACAACCGAGCTTGTAATGATATCAGTTGTCCATCTAAAGGCATATATGGTTTGGTGATGGATTCGGCGTATAGTGCCCAACCTTCGACATTGGCTGAATTAAACGCAAACATAGCTCTGGCAGTCGATACACCACCACGCAGCATCGTTGTGAATTGCATCTCGTGACCCGGACGTGCTTCATGGGCTGACAATGTCCACATCATCGCTGAAAAAGCATAATCGCTGTGTGGCCAGCTTCCATCTTCGTTTTGTTGAATCATGGGAACGATAAATTCGGGAAATTCTCCGGTATTTCCAATTAATCGGGGAACATCCAAATGAGCAGCCGGTTGTTGAGCGGTTTCAGCAGCAGTTGCCATTCTCACTCGAGCGGGTTCATTGGGGACGCTAATCAGATTGTTTTTCTTAAGAATTTCGTCTATCTCAGCAATAACAGCCTGATATTCAAACATGAGAACATCGCCGTTAAGCTGCTCTTTTTTCAGAAGTTTAATCACTTCACGATAGTCTGTTGTGTCATAACCCTTTTGTTTGGCTACCAGTGGAGCTAATGCCATCATTTCGTTACGGATATTCATAAAAGCAACTTGACCGGTAACCATGAGTTCTTCCGGTGAATCATCAACGCCCCAGTTTTTTAATCCGAGCTCATACAGTTCTCTGGGTAGTTTGGCATCGGGACGGGTGTTAGGAAGAATGGTTTCTTCGACCCATTTAGTGTAATCAGTTAGTTGGGATTGAAGAAGTTCCAATGATTCTTCCCAGCCACTTAAGTCAGTTCCTTTAAATAACTCAGTCAAACCGCTAATCATCACCGGTGCTCTCTCGATATCCTGCTGTACTTCACCTTTATAAGGAAGTATCAAACCTTTAATGTTCATTCTATCTTGCAAACGAGCTTTTGCTTTTTCAACAAATGGAACATATCCTTTGGCTTCACCGGTATATTTTTTTAACCGAACCAGAGCGGCCTTTTGTCTTTCCAAAGGAACTTGCTTATCCAGTAGGCCATTGAAACCGGCAAAAATCAGCCCGGGAATGTTTCCATAAGGCATCACTTTTTCATAGTTCACTTTATTGGATTCAATTTCGTCCAGGATATTTTTCTGCATGATTTTAAAGTCACTTAACAAAAAAGGATCGGTTTCTTTTTTAAGCAATTTTTCAATCATAGCCAGATTTTTTTCAGAGTTTTTAATCTGCCTTTCATATAAATTTGGCTCTAAATCGAAAATTTCCTCGTCATATCCGTTCACACCTTGCTGACCTGAAAATTCAGGAGCGAATTGAGCATTGGATTCAAGAATTTTATAGGCTATTTCGTTGGATCTTTCAATCCAGTCTTTATTTCCCGCAATACTAAGAGTTGTTGTGATTAGAAGTAGCATTGCTATAAATAGATATTGTATTTTTGTTTTCATGTTTTCACTCAAATTATGAAGTTTGAGGAATTATAGTTTCAGTTTTATTGCAAAAGAATAGGCTATAGGTAACGTATTGGAGATGTGTTAATCAAAATTAAAAATATTGTAGGAATTTGTTGTCAGTTTGTTATAATCATGTTCAATAATAACAAATACATACCCATTAATCGCAAGCTATGCAGTTCAATATTAACAATAAAAACCTTTCTGCAATCAGTCAGCAACAATTGTCTGAGTTGTTTGCGGTGTCAGTTGAATTTATCAACAAAGGTTTGGAAGGTTTATTGAATTCTCTTCAAGGAGCATTGTTGGTTATCGAGCAAAATGCCTCTTCAGATTATCATCACTCCATTGATTCAAACTCGATAAAAATTCTTATTCAAGATAGTTTGCTTCTTAAAGAGCGATATGTCAGTCAATTAAATCATATTTTTAATAACTTCACAGAAAGTGGATGGAACGATGAAGTCATAAAATTTTTAAGACTAAATTTATCCGAACAGGAAACTGAGAAACACGGTTTAGATTTACTTGATAATTTGGTGGAGAAGTGCCAAGTCAACTTTCGCAAAAAAATCAATGAGGTATTGCATAAGTTTGAACAGTTTACAAATGGTGAAAAACTGACATTAAAACAAATGCCGCTGTCACCATTGGTTATTAGTCGGATATTATTTACAGTTCTAAGCTACTGGGATATCAGTCTGAATGTGAAAAAAATAATTTACAATTCTTTTAGTCTCAATATTTTGCAACAAATGGGTTCTTTATATGAAAAAGTTGGAAAGTTTGAGGTAGATCATTCCAATCAGAATTCAAAAATATCAATTGTCCGAAATAGTAAACCACCATCAAAAATTGAAATTAATGATTTGAAATTTAAAAGATTACTGGACTTTTATAAGTTAAAAAATTACTCAGAGTCTGAAAATGATTATTTGACTCACGAAATAACCACGAAATCTTTTGAGCTCTTGTTTACAAAACTACCTGATGAAAAGAAGCAAGGCTATTACAGCAGCAATGAAATAATTAATGCAGTTGTAAAAATTTCTCAAAAATTAAATTCTGAAACCATTAATAAGAAATTACACCCAAAAGTTTTTACAGGATTAAAAATCACTGAATTTTTGTTTCAGTCTATTGTAAAAGGCTCAGGACTACCTCAATCTCTCAAACCGATTCTTAGATCAATAGAGAAATCAGTGTATCTGGCTGTTGGTAGCGGTTCACAAGTGTTCTCAGACACTGACAATTCACTCAGGAAAATATTAAACTCTTTTTCGCGAATTCCTGATGAGTTTAGTAGCACAGATAAATATATCCTCAAATATGTGAAGAAACTCGAACAGCTCGCAGAAAAGATCAATCAGCAAAATGAATTTTCGGATCAATTTTACGACGACTTATTTGAAGAATATCAGGAATTTTTATCAAGGCAGATGAAAAAAAATCGACTCATTCAGAAACGAGTTAAGGAAAAAGAGCAAGGTCGAGAACATATACTTAGAATTAAGAAAAAAGCAGCTGTCATTTTGGATAAAAAAATGATTGGAAGATATATGCCAGAATTCATCCGCAATCTACTAATAGAGCAATGGCATAATGTTTTGACCTTGGATATGTTGCGCAATTCAGAAAATAGCAATTCTCTTCAGTCTAAAATACAGTTTGTTGATTTTCTGCTCAACCTTTCAAACCCTCAAAAACCGGGAACAGCTGAAGAAATCTCAAAAATTGTGGAAATATATAGTGAGGGTTTAATGCTGGTTGCTTTTAATCCCAATGAAGTGAAGTCCAAAAGTCAGGAGCTTTTTGATACACTTGTATCGTTTCATGGATTGACAAAGAAAAAGAAAGTAGGTGTTCCATTTAATATTGTCAGACACGTTCAACAAATTCAAAATAGTGCTTTGGTTGAAGATTTTCAAAATAATAAAGAGGCAACAGCAGACTCATATTATTTAAAAGCCAAATCTTTAAAAACAGGCGATTGGTTGGAATTCATTGAGAAAAATAATAAAAATCGTGTCAAAATTTCATGGATTAGCCCAATTTCAGGTAATATTTTATTCGTCAATGAGAATGGAATTCGAGTTGCAGACAAATCAATTGACGAAGTCGCGCAAGGGTTTAAAAATAACACCTGTATTGAGTTAAAAACTCAGCCGATTATCGACAAAGTTTATGCAGAGTTGATTAAAAGAATTTCTATTCAGTAACTCTTATCTTTCATTGATGAGAAGCTGCAATTTCTCTGATTCTATTCAATAGTGAAGACAAGCCATTGCTTCGGGTTGGTGATAAATGTTTATCTAAACCAATCTCAGAAATAAAATCCGGCTGAAGGTTTAAAATTTCATCAGGTGTGTGATCGGAATAGACACTCAAAACCAAAGCCACTAAACCGGAAACGATAGCGGCATCACTTTCGGCTCTGAACTGAATCTTTCCATCATTGAAATCTGAAACCACCCAAACTTGCGATTGGCAGCCTTGTAATTTATTGGTTTCTATCTTTTCTTCTTCTGCAAGTGGAGGAAGCTCTTTTCCCAAGTCGATGATGTACTGATATTTTTCCATCCAATCATCAAAGATTGAAAAATCGTCAATTATTTCCTGTTGAGTCTTCATTTTTTGACGCTCCAGCGTGTTCCTTCGGGTGAATCTTCCAAAATAATATTCATATCGTTTAATTGGTCACGAATTTCATCCGATTTGGACCAATCCTTATTAGCTCTTGCCAAATCTCTTTCCTTGATGAGTTGTTCAATTTTATCTCTATCAATATCCTCGGACTTGAACCAATCTTCCGGGTCTTGTTGAAAAAGTCCAAGCAGGTTGCCGGTACTGAGGAGTTGTGATTTGTATTTTTGTTTGTTTGAATCAGTGTCAGCTTTTGCTAAAGACTTGGCAATTTTATTGATTTCAGCAAATGCCATTGGCGTGTTTAAATCATCATCCAAAGCGCTTACAACTTCCTCAGGAATATTTTCATTACCAATATTTGCTGAAACTGATTGATTATCACGCAACGTGGCATACATACGGTCTAAGGTTTTCTGTGACTTATGAATTGACTCCTCAGACCATGTAACGGTTTGGCGATATTGTGCACTCAGCAACAGCCAGCGAATGACTTCGCCTTTGTATTGTTCAGCAACATCTTTTATCAGCAAAATGTTTCCAAGAGACTTGGACATTTTCTGCTGTCCCATGTTTATCATACCGTTATGGAGCCAATAATTTGCAAAAGAGTCAGTGTCATTGGCACAACAACTTTGAGCCACTTCATTTTCGTGGTGTGGAAAAATTAAATCTCTGCCTCCGCAATGGATATCAATCACGTCACCAAGATGAGATTTACACATGGCTGAACATTCAATATGCCAACCCGGACGACCTCTTCCCCAAGGACTGTCCCAACCCGGCAAATCGTCATCGGATGGTTTCCATAAAACAAAATCGGCAGGGTGTTTTTTGTAAGGAGCGACTTCAACTCTGGCTCCGGCAATCATATCCTCAATATTTCGGTTTGATAGAGAACCGTACTTATCATAGGTTTCAACAGCAAAAAGGACATGTCCTTCAGCGGCATATGCATAACCTTTCTCAATCAAGACCTGAATCATAGCAATGATTTGCGGAATATGTTGGGTTGCATAAGGTTCAATATCCGGAGGTAAAACACCCAGTTTGGCAATGTCATCATTATAAATTTTTGCGTACTTCTCAGCGTATTTTTTGATATTAACTCCAAGTTCTTTTGCTGAGTTGTTTATTTTGTCATCAATGTCAGTGATGTTTCTGGCGTACGTTACTTTGGGGTAATGATATTTCAACAACCGGTATAAAACATCAAATACAACAGCCGGTCTGGCATTACCGATATGCGCATAATTATAAACAGTAGGACCACAAAGATACATGGTGACAGAGTTCGGATTAATCGGTGTGAATGTCTCTTTTTGACCTGTTTTCGTATTATATAAGTTGATTGACATCGTGTTTTACTAGCAAAATTGTCTCAATAGCGTATTTTAATTCATATACATTCTCAGTGTAAGGTAAAAATTAAAATCAAAAAAGAAAACCAAATTTTATAGATATTACTCAAATTAGGAGTTATCATTACTAATCGAGTAATCAAGATTTGTTATGGGAATGGAAAAAGACATATTTAAGCAAGGTCATGGCTCGGATGAGCTTTATTTCGGAGAAAGGGTGCATAACACCAATTTCTTTAAGCTCGATGTGGAAGCATTGACTCGTTTCTTAAATTTTTGTCATCGTCGAAAATTTCCCAAAAAATCAACTATCATTCGCCCCGGAGATTTAGCAAACACTCTCTATTACATTGTTTCAGGTTCAGTTACTATTTCTTATGAAAACGAGGAAGGTAAGGAATTAATTCTTGCCTATTTAAATGCCGGAGATTTTATCGGTGAAATGGGCTTGTTTATGAGCACTGAAAAGCGTGAAGTGATGGTTAAGACCCGTGAAAAATCAGAACTTGCGGAAATCGGTTACCAAAGGCTTGGAAATTTAATGCTGAATGAGCTCAAAGGAGATGCTGCTCATGTTCTCTATTTTATTGGCACTCAATTGACACATCGTTTATTACAAACCAGTCGTAAAGTACATCGTTTAGCATTTCTTGATGTCACAAACCGCGTTTCCAGAACTTTATTGGATTTATGTGGTGAGCCGGCTGCAATGACTCATCCCGATGGAATTCAGATTAAAATTTCCCGTCAGGAGATTGCTAAAATCGTCGGATGTTCGCGTGAAATGGCAGGTCGTGTTTTGAAGGACCTGGAAGATCAAGGTGATCTTGAGGTGCGAGGACACACAATAGTGGTTTTACATGACCGCTTAAAACACAGAGTTTAACTCGAAATCCTTTTTAATCACTATTTTTTAAATTTGCATGGCTCTAAATTCTGTGATTTGGTTTGCAGAATTAGAGTCATTTTGTTTTTTCTCCTAATATTTTTTAAAAAGTTTAAACAAATCTAATTTTTTATCGAATGTTGCAAGTAATACTAACTGGAGATAAAAAATGCCGATTAATAAATTTAATAAAACACTCTTTCTAAGGTTCTTTATATTACTAACATCGCAACAATCACACTCAGCTTTCTTTGTTGTTGACCGATTTGAAGACGCACCGGATTCAGGAATTAACGGAACTTGTGCAGGTGTGAATATGGTTGGCGATGTTTTTAATCTCGAGATATAGCAAATCAAACAACTTGTCGATATTGTTTTTTTGAGTGAAATCGTCGGACTCCAATAGCTTTGTAATTTGCTGATTGATAACTTTCCCCCGAAAATTGATTATTCATCAGTATTATTTTGCCAAAGAAATTGGACTTTTGGAAACCATTATTCGGATATTAACAGAAAACACTCAACTAATGAGATATTGTTTTCTTTATTTTATCGGCAATTGCAGATAACGCCCGATCAAAAATAGCGGTACGATTGATTGTTCTGATGGTTTTGTTTCGCAATCCGGCTGCGAGTGCAGGGCTGGTTTTGTCGGTGATTTTTAAGCCTCGCGAATTCACAAACAAATAC
>JAGRJP010000063.1 GCA_020442665.1 Lysobacterales bacterium | reverse complement strand
TAATCAATCAAGCAAAGGTCTCTAATAGCATGAATTATCATGTTTATATTCAAACTTAAAAGTACCTAGTTGGAAATCCAAATCCTCTTGCAAGATTTCACCATTTAAAATCCTGTACATTTTATCGGCATTAAAAAGTGTAAAGTCTCCATCATCAAACACACACAAACTCTTTGAAATATCACCCATAAATCCGAGATCATATTCCGATTCGCTACCACTATTATCAATAACAAGAAGTTTCCCGTCTGTTAATGTAAATGCAAACAACCTGTTATCTCTCGCCATCGGGTAAAACTGAAATACTTGTGTATCAGAGACTTTTGTATGAGTAACTCCATCTGTTGTATACATCTTATTATCAGTATTATTTAAGTAAACCAGCTGATTATTGAACTCAAACATTGTCTCATCAATGTAGCCAATTCCCGAATATTTAATTCCGTTTCCATTAACCTCCATTCTATTTGTCCCTTGTAAGGTACCATCTGACATCCACAAAAATAGATTTTTGTCTGTAAAAAAGAGCGTTCCATCAATAACAATAGCATCAAATGATGAAAATTCGTCATTATCACTTGATACTTTATGAAATGCATTGGTCGCATTTACTGTTAGTGTTGCAAAAAGAATTAAGAAGGTAAAAAGTTTAAGTGTTTTCATAATATTAAGCCAAAGTTAAATATGTTATTGTGATAATGCTAAACATTTTGGGCATTGCTATAAATGCAATATCCATTGAATGAAGTCTAAACATCTAAGCATGAATTTTAGCTGAATGAATTGTTAAATTATTTTTTTCGAGGGAACTATTTTACATATTTGAGACAACCCATTTATGTATTTTACTCTCCAAAACACTCATGGGTACAGCGCCTCCAAGCAGGACAACATCATGGAATTCCTTGATGTCGAATTTATCACCTAATTTCTGCATAGCATCATTTCGGAGTTTGACAATTTGAATCATTCCCAGTTTATAACCAAGGGCTTGACCCGGCCAAACCATATAGCGCTCAACTTCTGCAATTGCATCAGACTCAACCACTCCGCCGATTTCCATCATATACTTAATGGCTTGTTCTCGGCTCCATTTTTTATAATGCAAACCGGTATCGACAACCAGACGTACAGCTCGGAAAAGTTCAGCTTTTAAACGCCCTAAATCACTGAATGGATCGTTTTTATACAACCCCATTTCTTTGCCGACCAATTCCGAATACAAAGCCCAGCCTTCAACATAAGCGTTGTAAGGAGCGATTCTTCTCAGCATTGGCAAGTCTTCTTGTTCCAGGTTCAATGCAACCTGCCAGTGATGCCCCGGAATGGCTTCATGGTAGGTTAAAGTTTTCATTTCAAATCGTGGGTTTGCCTTGATGTCACGGAGGTTTATCCAATAAATTCCCGGTTGGCTTCCATCTAATGGTGGATTCGTATATTGACCACCGGGGGCCGATTCTTCTCTGGCTTTAGGAAATTTACGAACCTCAACATCGTATTTAGGACGTGTTGCAAACTGTTCGTCCATCATTGCGGAAATCTCCTGAATGTATTTATTCAAATCGTTTAACAGTTCTGCTCTTCCTGCTTCTGAGTCTTCATAAATGAAACGGCTATCGTCTAATAATGCCATCATTCTTTCACCAACTGTTCCTTCTGTCATACCTTGTACATTTAGAATTTCATCCATTTCCGAAGTGATTCTTTCTACCTCCGACAATCCCAAATCGTGAATTTGTTGTGGTGTTAAATCACTGTCTCCCAACATTTTTATGGCATCAAGATAATACTTGCCACCATTGGGTTGAGCCCAGATTCCTGACTCTTCTGTTGCCATTAATTTCAAGTCATTCAGTTTTGTAACGACAGATTTGAAAGCTGGATAAACTTTGGCTGCAACCAGCATTTCTGCTTTTTTTATCGCTTGTGATTTTTCATCATCATTCATGTCATTCACACCTTGTAGTTTTTGAGCAAATGATGTGACTAAAGGATGATTAGAAGCATCTGTCTCAATAAAACTTTGCATCGCTGAGATTGTTTTATTAACAATCGCTTTGGGTGGAATCCAGTTTTTATCGGTGTCGTATTCCAGTTTTTCCAGAACCTGCTGAACAAAAATATCAAAGTGATCCAATCGTTGCAGATAATCCTGAACTTGTTTGGAATTGTTAACCTGATGGTTGGCTACCATGATATTTGGAATATCAATCAACGGACCATTGATTTGGTTAACAATAAACGGCGAAAGCCCCATCCAGACATCAATGTAACCAATATCGAAATCCTCATGTCCGGAGAAATAACGAATGATGTCTTGCATCACGGACTTGTTTTCATCAGTATAACTTTCTGCAGAAAGTTGCTGATTGATAGCTCTCAAGGAGGCTCTCAGCTTTTTCTCAGCTGCCGGAGAATAATCATCCAATCTGTTTTGATACTCACCTCCTGACATTTCTTCTGACAAACCATATTGAGTCGAATTTGATGGTCTGCCACTAAATAAGGCTTTGGTGCTTTCTGAATAAAAGCTTGATAGGTCGACATTTTCCTGTTTCATGTTTTTTTGACAGGCATTTAACATCATAATAAGTATCGCTATAAAAGCTGTTTTTGTTTTCATTCGCACTTCTCTATTTCATTTATTTATAAATATTTATTCGGTTTCGCCCTTCTGCTTTTGCCTGATAGAGGGCTTTATCAGCGTTATCTATGAGATTATAAATATCATCGGAATGTTTTAAACATTCTTTTTTATCTGTCACTGCAATTCCTATCGAAACACTCACATTATTATCCTTATCTTCGATTGCTTTTGATATATGTAAAGCCTGCTTTGTTGCAAACTCCAAATCTTTATCCACATAAATAATAACAAATTCCTCACCACCATATCTCGCAGCTACTCCACTTTCCGACTTAACATAGGCAGCAATAACAGACGCAAATCTCATGAGTAGCTTATCACCGGCAACATGCCCGTGTTTATCATTATATTTTTTGAAATAATCCATATCTAATAGCAAAACAGACAGACGATGAATTTCTTTCGAGGTAATTTCTGTAATATACTTATCCAGAAAATAACGATTATATAATCCTGTCAGCGCATCTTCATTAGCTACTTTTGTCAATTTTTCATTAGCCAGTCTTAATTCCTCGGTTCTCACTTTTATGACATCTTGCATGTAATCTCGCTGAGATTGATATTTCTTCTCTTTCATCCTCACAAGCAGTTTTATCAATGCAAGTAATGTAAAAAAAGAAAGAGCCACCCATATAATTTTTGCAGAAGTTGTTAAGTACCAGTGAGGAAAAACTTTAAATTGATAAATTTCGGATTCGATTATTTCCTCATTCTTTCTGGCTCTGATTTTTAAAACATAATCATTTGCGGGTAGTCTGCTGAATGTTAAATGTGTGTTTTTGTCGTAATCCGACCATTTTTCATCCAGACCCGATAACAGATAGCTGTATTCAAACTTTTTATCTGCTACATCTGAAACACTATAATCAAAAGAAATGTTGCCACTGCCTTGCTCAAATCCAAATATCTCAGCGCTCCTTAATGACAGTGCAGTTGATTGATAATTGTTTTTGTATCTGACTGCATTTAAATTGATGACCTTATTCGCCTTATTCTCCAACCCTATAGGAACATCGACATAAGTAATCACGACTCCGCTGGATAAAATTTTAATTTCATTATTAATTTCCTTAACAAAATTAATACTATCTCGCAGATAGTTTCTTAGCTCCACAACTTTCCATTCACCAGAGGCTTCTTGGATAAAAAAGTCCGAGGTCGTATATCCAAACTTTATTCCTTGTTTTGTTTCCTTGATTGATTCAATATCATCCTTTTTGATTGCATCATCAAATTGAAAACTTGTTTCCTTAACGAACCTTCCATTTGAAAATTGCAAAAACTCATCATCATTGTTAGCAAATATCTCATTTCCCACTTTGAAAAATTTATACTGGCTCTGAGAGTTTGTCTTTAATCCAATATTGATTAATGTTTGTTGAGAATGGTGCAATTCAAATGTTCCGTCTTTTTCTATTAAATTTAATACAAAAACTTCGTTAACATCATTGCTTCCTAACAAGGTGTTTGAATTAAGCTCTATAAGAGAAGTGACTCGAGAGTCAAATATTTTATATTGACTTAAAAAATCAATGTCTTTGAGACTTAATGCTCTGATATCAAATTCAGTTGTTACAAACACTAAATTCTCATGAAATTCAGAGGGTAGAAAATTTCTGGGATAAATGGTATCTGATATTTCGGTAATTTTATCCGGATACTCAACCATGAAAAGTTTATGAGATTCGGCAAGAATTGCTTTTTCATCACTGAGGACGAATAGATCCCAAGCTTCTTTATTCGTCCAGTCTAGTCGTTTATAAACTTTATGCTGATAGAGGGTTTGCTCCTCATCTTTTAAGAAGACTCCAGAACTCGATAAAATGTATTGCCGATGATTCCAATCATATATATTCTTCAAATTGCTTGCAATGCCTGATTCTTTACCCTGAACTCTTAAGTTGGTTGGCCACTCAAGTAAAAATACTTCATACTCTGCCAATACTAACAAACCACTATCTGTGTTAATGATTTTTGAAATCCATTCATTGGTCAGCTGAAAGGTCTCAGTTTCTCCTAACGTCAGATTAACAAAAGTCAAAAGTCCATTATTTGACCCAAGAACAAACTGATCTTCCCCAATTGAGGCAATTGAAACATAATTATCCAGATTAGGAACCTGATTCCCAACTTCAAAGTCAACTATTTTCCAATCCCGAATGACTTGCCAATTATCAGAATCTGCTAGTAAAAATGCACTATTTGAGCCTGTCTGCAATATCTCATAGACAACTTTTTCCGATATTAAATTAAGGTTTGTATCTATCCAGTTTTCATTATCATATTTCAGTATCCGATTTGTATCTCGATGATGAAATAACATCTCATCATTCACACACCCATAACCGGATATTCTGGAATCAAAAGACCACTCCCTAATACTCTTTGATTTAGGCTCATACCTAAAAATATGATGCAGTGATCCCAAAAATATTCGACCATGACAATCAGTAATCGACCAAATATCATCAGTACTCGAAAAGTCTTCTTTAATTAACTGATACCCATAGTCACC
This sequence comes from Lysobacterales bacterium, assembly GCA_020442665.1. Lineage (GTDB taxonomy): Bacteria > Pseudomonadota > Gammaproteobacteria > Xanthomonadales > Marinicellaceae > NORP309. Next base: position 26,260 of record JAGRJP010000063.1, on the reverse strand, counting down.
ATATTCGTCCTTTGTTATATAGCCAAAAAAACCCTTTCCTCCAAAATAAACAACACTATCAACCTGAGTGACGCTTCTAATAAATTCTCCACCTTTTATTTCAACATCTATCCACTGTGCACCATTATATATTCTCACTCCTTGCCCATAAGAAACATATAAAACACCTTGTTCATCGACTGTCATATCAAAATATTGAGCTTCTTTGGAAAACGGAATTTTTAAAGTTTGATAGGGAGGAATTCCAACTATTTTTGCAAGCGATGTGTTTGAAAAGACAAAAAGACACAGCAGTAGAATTAATCCAATTCTATAGGTAGTGCCTTTCATTAAATCCTCGATTCATAATGTTAATCTTTAAATTCTAATACATTTGAAATATTAGATAAATCGAATATAAGCATTTATCCATTTTTCTAATTACATTTATGAAGAATAGTATTGAAAATATGTTAATGTCACAGTTTATTTAAACGATTTAACACATCTCTCCTATGAAATTTATGAGTTTATTCTTGGCTTTTTCCATAGCTTTTGCCAATGCCCAGAGTTTCCAGACAGTTTTTGAAAACTCCAACGGAACAGAAACTGCAACCTACCAACAAGTGATTGATTATTATCAGAAACTGAGTCATGAATTTGATACTATTCAAATTCAAACTTTCGGAGAAACGGATTCCAGCAAACGATTACATCTTGTAATATTTAACAAAGATGGTTTAAAGAAAATCAAGCCCAGACTGATTCGAAAAAGTGTATTGCTGATTAACAATGGCATCCATCCTGGGGAAAGTGATGGTATTGACGCAACTATGATGTTATTTCGGGACTTGGCAAGCGGCAAAATTCCTGCTCATGAAAATGTAATTATCGCAACCATTCCTATTTACAACATCGGTGGAAGCCTTAATCGCAATTCAACCAGCCGAACGAATCAGAACGGACCAGAAGAATACGGTTTCCGAGGCAATGCTCGTAATTATGATTTAAACCGTGACTTTATTAAATGTGATACGAAGAACTGCAAGGCTTTCACAGAGCTTTTCCATCAATTAAAGCCGGATGTTTTTATTGATAACCATGTCAGCAACGGTGCAGATTATCAATACACACTCACACATTTGTTCACTCAACACAATAAATTCGGAGGTAAAAGCGGAAAATATCTGCATGAATTTCTGATGCCTGAAATAGAGAAAATATTGAAGCAAAAAGACTGGGATATTACCCCTTATGTGAATGTTTTTAATGATGTGCCGGAAAAAGGTTTCAGTCAGTTTATGGACTACCCACGTTACTCCACCGGCTACACCACATTGTTTAATACGTTAGGAATGATGGTCGAAACCCACATGCTTAAACCATACAAACAGAGAGTTGAAGGAACTTATCAGTTGATGCTTTCCATGATTGAAATTATGCAAAAAGAATCTGACAAGATAATTACTCTTCGCCAGGATTTTCATAAAGAAATTTATAACCAAGATTTATATACTCTCGACTGGCAAAATGATGGAGAAAAGTCCTCAACACTCAATTTTAAAGGTTACGAAGGTGAAATGATTGACAGCAAAGCTACCGGTCAGAAAAGATTAAAATATGACAGAACCAAGCCGTTCAACAAAGCGGTGAAATATCAGAATTATTTCAAACCGGCACTGCAAGTTACCATACCCAAAGCCTATATCATTCCACAAGGCTGGCACAATGTGATTGAGCTATTGAAACTTAACAATGTTGCAATGAATCCGCTCGAAATTGATTCCGATTATCAAGTTGAATCATACCGAATCATCGATTACGAAACCTCCAAGACACCTTATGAAGGGCATTATCCGCATTCAAACACCCAGATTTCTAAATCCATAGAACAGAAACCCTTCAAGAAAGGTGATTACTTTATCGAAGTCAACCAGCCCTCCATCCGCTATATTCTCGAAACTCTCGAGCCACAAGCTCCTGATTCATTCTTTAAATGGAACTTCTTCGACACCATCCTGCAACAGAAAGAACACTTCTCACCCTATGTGTTTGAAGATATTGCTGAACAATTGCTAAATAATGATAAAAAACTAGCTGCTGAATTTAAACAAAAGCAACAAACCGATAAAGCATTCGCTGCAAACTGGTACGCTCAACTCGACTGGCTCCACAAACGTAGCAAACACTACGAAAAAGCTCACATGCAATATCCGGTTTACAGGGTTTTGAAGTAAACAACTGACAATTTACAAACTCTGTTGTATTATCGACTGCACAGAATAGTAGAAAAGAAGTAAAAGAGGAATGTCACTTGTTAGTTAGAACAAATTAATCAGGTTTATCTCTAGTCTTCTGATCTTCAGTCAAACCCATTTGAAAATATATGTTCATTTAACGCTCTAAGGTCATATTTTTGTATACCTCTTATATTTGTAGTATACAAATTGAATTGATCTGGAAAATTAGTATCATAAACTTCTGCATCTCCTACTTCCCAAGGGGTAAAATCATTATTTATCGATACTAAAGTTATATTTTTCATAACAGGAATGGGTTGAACTGAGTTGCTGTATGATACAAATGCTACTTTTCCATCTTCTGAAACATTTAGATAATATATCACTTCTGACTGAGGAAATATAAGGTTAGATATAGATAAGTCATTTATGTTAATTTCTCCAAATCCCTCTCCAATTTTTGCACCATATAGCTTATTTCCAGCAAAGTCAATTGTGGTAAGTCCTGTATTATTGATTACTTCTATCGTATTTCCTGTTACGGGATCAAATTTATATAAAGAGTTACTAAGTACCCATAACTCGTTGTTTACTAAAAAAACATCTTTGAACCCTAAATTGATTTCATTGGCCAATTTATGTTCTGCTTCCCAAATTATTTGTCCACTTATAGAATCTAACAAAAATATGCTACCATCTTTAAATATTACTAACAAATCTAGAGAAGAATCATTATTGTAATCCTGAAGTTTCATGAAATATGCTTGTTGAGTAAACTTTATACGATTTTGCCAAATAACATCTTCAGTTAATGCATTTGAACATGTTATTTGATAAGAGTATGGTGATTGAACACATGCTATTGGATATGAAATACTACTATGCTGTCCTATATCCAATGATGGAGAAGCTCTATAGATATAATTTATATATTCATTAAAATTAGTTATGTGGCCACTATTTATATCAAACAACGTAATTTTGCTGTCTGTATCAAATTGTAGAAAAAAATTACCACTAATTCCTATTTCAATATTATTATGACGATTAATAAAACCTTTTGATAATTGATAAGGCCCTATTAAATCTTCCTGGCTTCCATAAGTAATCATCTCAGATTGCATGTCATACCTTAATAATCCACCTCTATCAAAAATATGGTCAGTTATAATCAATAAGTCTTTAATATTATTAACTATTTCTGTAAATTTAAAAGACCTGATAAGAAATGTTCTTGGCAAGATTATGTTTAAAACATCATTGCCAAAAAGATCTTTAGCAACAATAACATTATCTGTAAACTCCTCGTAGTGCAGTAATAACTCATCTTTTGCATCATTATTTATATTTTGAACATCAAACCCTTTAGGAACAGATATACTAAATTCAGATAGATTACTTCCTGTGTAAATGTTATAAATTGATACTAACCCATTTGAATTGTGTTTTATACCTGTAATCTCATGTGGCCCATCCCCATTAAAATCACCATAACTATAATAGTTTGGATTAAAATCCAATATCTCTATTATAGTTGATAAATCCTCACCATTAAGTATTGTATGAGAATTATTATATACTCCAATGTCATCGCCATCTAACCTTCCTAAAGGTTCTATGAATAGATTTGACCCTCCAAAACCAAACCTTACTAACGGACTCTGTGTATTCGATATTGAGGAAACATATAAATGACCGTTATAGGAATATGCAAAATCTGGTATATTGTCATTATTAGTATCACCTAAGGCTACAGCATCTATATCATTATCAAATTCATATATTAATTGAATGTTACATGTGTCAATATCAATCGTAACTATTTCAGAAAGTGTAGCTAATACAATCTCTAAAGATATATCATCATCAAATTGATAATAATGAATATCTTGAGGCATAGATTCAAAGTCAAATGCACATTTTAGATTTTGTAAGTCAGACTTTAAAACTATTAATGACCCCTCATTATTACCATGCTCATTAGCATTTACAATTAATTCTTTACTACCATCAAGATCAAAATCAATTGCATCAAATATTGTTGTGCCAAAATTTGATCCTAATTCTTGCCATATCCATTTTGGAGGAGATGGGTAGTTTGGTACAAACCTAAGGCTTTTGTGTTTTTTATTTTCAGAGGATATAAACCCAATAGAGTCTTTCAAGTAAAATGGATTGCCATCATTGTTACTATTTATTCCGTAGACTAATTGAGTAATACCAAAAAAAGATATTAATAATAGATTTATTTTAATTTTTTTCATAATGATTCAAATCCATTTTTAAATATCTTTTCGTTTAAAAACTTCAAGTCGTACTTTCTCACCCCATGTTCATTACTTAAATACAAATTTAATTGGTCAGGAAAACTCACATCATAAACATTAACATCGCCTATATGCATAGAAACAAATTCATTTTGAATTGAAACAAGTGTTATATCCATTTCTGGAATAGGCACATTAGAAGAGCCTGTTGATATGAATGCAATTTTCTCATCTTCTGAAATTTCCAAGTAAGTGATTGGTTCTTTTTCAGAGTATATTAATTCAGGTATTGATAAGTCGTTTGTGTTAAGAATACCAAACCCTTCACCTATTTTTGCTGCATACAGTTTGTTGTTGACTAAGTCCATTGAGCTTAAGCCGGTGTTTTCAATAACTTCTAATGTAGCTCCAGTATTTGGATTGATTTTATATATTACGTTATTATGTAAAACCCATAAAATCTGATCGAATAAATACGCATCTTTAAATCCAAAGTATATACCATTATTTAATGCGTGTTCAGATTGCCAATTTAAATACCCATTACTGGCATTTAGAGAATGAATCGCTCCATTATTATTGACTATTAATATATCTAAACTACTATTACTATCTAGATGCATCATTTTCATAAAATAAATAGGACTGTAATCATCAACTACTCTGTACCACATTAATTCATTAGTAAAAGCATCAAAACATTTTACAAAAACAGGTTGACTTTCGATATCTGAACTACACACAAAAGGATTATCTGATGAGTTAGGGTACCCAGTGTCTATTGCGGATATTATTGGAGTGTATGGATATTCAAGTATTGGAAAAGCACCTGTATTGGTATTGATTAATAAATGTTGAGCAAAAGTATTAGAAAATTGTGATCTTGCACTAATAGCAATACTATTTTGTCCTTCTTCGTTTTCAATAAAACCATTAGACAATACATATGGTCCATCTAAGTTTATACTATTCCATGTAAGTTGTTGTGAATTCCAGTCAGCCCTGAATAAATTGTCATCATCTGTGGCTGAATGTCCAGCCCCGAATAAAACCTCATTTAATCCATCATCATCTATATCAGTAAATAAAACATTTGATGTTCCATTTCTTGGATTATTAATCCTAAACAAATCATTCCAGAGATAATCTTTGATTATAACATCCCCCCATTGATTATTACCAAGCAAGATATCTGCCTTGGAGTCAGCATTTACATCTTGTAATCTTAATGTATCATAATTTTCGTGAACTGATAATTGATGTTCAGCAACAATATCACCGGATGATAAGTTGACCATACAAATAGCCCCAGATTTAAAAGATACCACTTCATATAAACCATCTCCATCAACATCTCCAAAGTGAAACAATTCACTCGTAAAGGAATTAAATTCGTTAATAACTGACAAATTTTCGCCATGTATGATTACAATTGAATTTAAGAATACCCCAATGTCATCTCCTCCCGCTCTATCTGCAGGTTCTACAATGAGACGTTCTCCTCCAAGGCCGGGCTGAATTATTGGATTACCCATATCATCAATAGATGATATATATAAATCATAACTGATAGAATATACTACATCAGTTATGTTGTCATTATTCAGATCTCCTAATGCTATTGAATTCAATTCACCTTCAATATCGTATTGAGAAGCTATTTCACATGTTTTTCCATCAGCGACAATGACTTTTTGCATTGAAGCAATGGTAATTTCTAGTGCTGGATCATCATCCATTTGTGAAATATGAATATCTTGAGGTATAGAATCAAAGTCAAAAACACACTGTACAGACCTTAGATTTGAACTCAAAACCGTTACAGAATTACCTGGGGTAAAATCAATACCATTAGAACCCAATATTAACTCTTTCGAACCGTCTGAATCAACATCAACTGCTTCCATAATATTGTGACCAATATGATTTCCTAAATCTTGCCAGACCCATTCCGGTGGCGTTGGAAATTTTTCCATCGTAGATTTGTGATTGGTTGATTGATAGTTTATCCAGTTTTCAGAATCTGACTGAGAATAGCAAACAATAGTAAAGTTTAAAATTAAGACAATAAATATTTTGGGCATATTATACTCCATTAAAATACATAGCCTATTACAGCAATGAATACCATCAGCAATATGAGGGTCAATTAGTCTAAATTACTACAAGATAATTTTGGTTCATTCTAACCTATTAACTCAGGAGAACACAAATTATAGTCAGTGTAATGGTCAAGTTTTATTGGACACATTTTTAGCCACATTTTCTTAATTCATTAAATTTCTGATTTGGTGTCATATAATCAATTGCGGAGTTTAATCTCTTGTAATTGTAAAAGTATATATAACTTTCAACCTCGGATACAACCGCCTGGTGATTGATGAAACTCAACGTATTTAATCTCTCTGTTTTTAAATTCCTGAAGAATCTTTCAATTACAGCATTATCCCAGCAGTTTCCTTTTCTGCTCATGCTTCTAATCAGTTTGAACTTGTTGCAATACACATCAAACATGTTTGATGTGTATTGCGTGCCCTGATCTGAATGTAATAGTAAATTCTTTGTGTTCGGGTTTTTTCGTTGGATTGCGTTTCTCAGTGCTGATTTGGCAAGCTCTGTATCAGGGGTTTTCGATAATGACCAACCAACAATTTCTTTTGTTCCCAAATCAAGAATTGCAGCCAGATAACTCCAACCCTGGTGGTTGCGAATATATGTGATGTCTGACACCCAGTGTGTATTTGTCTTTGGCTGATTAAATTCCCATTTTTCACTTTGACATTACTAATGCCTCCATTGGGATAATAATGCCTTTTACGAGGCCTTATAGCTACAATTTGTGCCTCTTTCATGAGACTGACAGTCTTATGAATTCCAATATCAATACCATGGTTATTGAGTCTTTTCTTCATTCGTCTTTTACCGTAGCTGTTTTTGGTTTCTTTCGCCGTTTGCTTTATGATTGAAATTATTTTTTTCTATTCTTCAGCAATAGGTTTATCTTTGATTTGTTCAAAATAGGTACTGAGACTGATATCAAAAACTCTACATAATTCTTTAATCGTATAATACGGATGTGCCATCTTTATCTCCTTTATCATCTTGGATGTTGATCGTCTGATATAAAGATGGCTGCGGCTTTTTTTAGTATTTCATTATCCCTTTTGGCACGCCAGAGTTCCTTTTTAAGCCTTTGGATTTCTTGTTGCTCGGCTGTCATGGCTTTTTTGCCAAGGGGTGTCTTACCATTGAGTTCTTCAATATATTGTTTCTTCCAACGGTTTACAGCTGTGGAACCGGCTCCGGATATTTCCATAACTTGGTTCGCTGTGTAGCCTTCTTCAACCATTAATTTTGCATAGTCTCGGCGTTGTTCTATCGTAAAGGACAGTCTTTGTTTTCGTGTACTTCGCATTTTTAACCTCTTTTTTGGTGTAGTATAAGGCTAAAAATGTGTCCGGAATTATTAGACCATTACAAGTATTAAATTAACTGAAATAACAACATGCTATGAATAAACCACTATTCCCATTGATAAGAAACACTCAAATTCGGAATAAACGGTAATAGATTCTTTTGTTTGGAGGTTAAAACGCCATCATTGAGTTGATAGTCGGTGCAACAAAGATTATTCCAATCAAAAGCATTGATGGCATCGAATGAGTATTTGATAAGTCCTTTTGAGGTTTTGACCTGTTTACTGATTTTTAAATCTAATCTGAAACTCGACTCATAGGTGGATTCATTTCTGGGGGCGATTTCATAACCATTTGGGGTTTCTTCGATTAAAGTTGTCGCTTGTCCGCTGGTGTGGCTGGCAAAAATATCCAATGCCCAGTTTTGCAAGAATTTATAATTGATTGGTGTGTGTAAGTTAAACTTTAATACACTATGCTGATCCCAGCTTTTGGGAATCACTCTGTCATCAATTTCATCATCTGAGTCAGAAATGGTGTAACTGACATTCCAGTTATATTTTTCATAATCTCCATTGAGTGTGACTTCCAAACCGGTTGCCGAGGAATCATCTGGCGTGATACGAATGCGGTCATAAAAAAGTTCAGGAAGAATATGTAAACCGTTAAAAAGGTTTTGATAATAAGGTTGAGTTGAAGAATATTTTTTGTAATAGGCTTCCGCACGCAGGGATAAATTTTTATTGAGAGTTTTGTTGAACTCAAGCACCATTACATCAGCAGAAGAGGGCTCCAGATAATCAGGATTCGGGTCTTCCAGTAAAAGTTCGTCAATGTATTGCGATTGTTGATGTCTTCCTAAAGCGAATCGGTAGGTCGTGTCTTTATCGTGGAAGTAGCTGATATTGAATCGTGGGCTGTAGAGTTTTTGCTTAATCCATTGCAAATATTCATAGCGAACTCCAACATCATAAATCCATTGGTCGTTGAGGCTATGTCGGGCGTTGATAAAGACCGAACCGGATAAACCGTCTTTGTCAAATTCAAATTCGGAGGAAAATTGTCTGTCAAGGTTGATGAGTTGTGGAATCTCACCGAAATGATTGATGTTTTTTTCAGAGTTAATATCAGCATTCTCGGATGTTAAACGAGCTCCGAAGTTAACTGAAAACGAATCGTTGAGATTGATGGTTTGTTGATAATCCAATCCAAAATACTTGCTGTTGGTGTTTTCAGCGATGGAGGCGATGGTGTTTTCATTATTGAGTAAACCAATTCTTTTCTTATGAGTTTTGGCAGCAAATACTTGGAAATTGGCGTAAGAGTTTTCCTGATTGTCATAATTCCATTGCATCCAAAAATCCTGACCTGAAAATACCGAAGTGGCATCTTCCAGCGAATCGCCTTCGGCGCTTTCTCGAATGTTCAGTTCATCCCTACTGACCAGTAAATGCTGAGATGATGACCAGTTGTTATTGATTTGTTGAGTGGTTTTAAAATATCCGTCCAGAGATTCCGGGTGAGTGAATTTATCTTCAAACAAATTATCACTGATGAACATTCCGCCAGATCTGAGTGATGCCATAAAACCTTTGGAATAATCGGAGTTGTTTTTTCTGATAGTATAATGAGTATTCAACAAGTCGCTGGCAACTTCGTGTGTGTAGGTTGAAGTTGTATCGCCGGTGGAAATATTCATAACCGAACTCAGGCGACCACCGAAATCGGTTGGAAAAACTCCACTGTAGAACTCAACGTCATCGACAATACTTTGATTGATTGATGAAAACAGCGCATAAAAATTTTCAAAATGATAAGGATTTCTAAGAATGTGATTGTCTAAAACAACCAAAGATTCGTTTTCATTGCCACCTCGGGTGTTGTTTTTGGCACTAATTCCAAAGGCTGTATTTCCGGCTAATTGGCTGCTTGATGCCAATGGATCATGAAAAACCGATGGTGTGTTTTCCAACTCTTCCCGGCTGATACGATGCTGGCTGGGCTTGGTATTGGATAAACGATATTGGCTGGCAGTGACAACAATTTTGTCAATACTCAGAGGTAATGGTTCGAGGGATAATTCAAGGGGTTTATAACCTTGTGGAACTTCAAATATTTGGCTTAAAGGATAAAATCCTTTGGCTGAAAGGTTTAATTCGATTTGTGAACCACTGAGATTATCTAACAAAACTGTTCCATTGTTAGTTTCTGTGTCCAGTGATTGATTTGACACTCGAAATGAATCAATCGGCTGTTGGTTTTCGGTGTTTTTTAATTTGACAATCAAACCGTTGTTGGAAATATTATTATTCTCCGAACGAGAAACAACATAGTTGGAATCATCAATTTTTATCAGTTTTAAACGGAGTTCGGATAAAGATTGACCTAATGACTCAGGAGTTTCAGATTCCAGAAAAATAATCTTTTGCAATGTGGTTTCGTCGATGAAATCACTACTATAGAGAATGTTGATATTTTGCTTTGCAAAAACACCGACCCAATCCGACAGAGTCAGCTTTTGTGCAAATAGATTGGATGTAAAAAAAAGCAGGCAAATGCAAAATTGCTTCATGAATCGATTGTGTATTGCAAAGTTTTCCAGAAACGGTGATTTTACACCAGTCGCTAGAAAATACTTAGCAGACCTTCATCAATTTTATAATTATATTTGGTTGATGTGAAAACCGCAGAAATTTGTTTAACAGGATCAATTTTTGGTAATTCGCCGGATAAACGAACCAGCATTGTTCCACTTTCTTTGCTGTTCCAGTCAATTTCATAGCCGTTTTCATGGGCAAACCAGACGATATAATCATGCAGAGTTTTATTTTGACCTTCAAATGGTTGGGATGCTTTTGTTGTCCAATTCCAGCTGTTATCGTGTTTTTGAATTCTGGTTTTGCTGATAGCGCCTGATGAACTCAGTTGAATTTTATTTCCACCGCTGATGGTTTGTTGGCTGTTGTTTTGTTCAATATTCACTTTTCCGTTTCGTACAGCAACCTGCAATTCATTATTTCTGACTTTGACAGCATAACGTGTACCGATATGCGTTACCGACCCTAAGTCCGTATCAATTTTCATTCGTGATTGAATGGCATTATCGGCATCGAAATAAACTTCACCGGATGCCAGTTGAATGTTTTCAAGGTCATCAACTTTTAAGATGGTATTTTGATTAATGCGTAATTCGCTTTGATCGGAGAACACAATTGATGCAAAACTATCTTCATTGGTTTTTATCCAGTGGCTGTTGATGACAGACTCAATATTTTGGTTTTTATCAAGCAAAGTCCAGTTGTTTTTATCCGTTGAAACCATGAGTTCGCCACGAATCAATGATGATTCGATTAAATGATCAACCTTATTTGTGTTGATGTTTTTTGAGATGAAAAAACCAACCGTCACAAAAACTAAAACGGATGCAGCCAGGCTAAAATATTTTCTGTAATTTGCTTTGCCTGCTGTTGTTGCATTTTGTTTAATCGAATTTTGCCAATGAGCCTTAACATTGGCACGGGCTTTTTCCATCATTTCCGCATTGGGCTGAACTCGCTTGCCGTGATTGGCTAATACTGCAAAAATGTCTTTGTCTTTGTCTTTGCTTTCTTTCATATCAACTCTCCCTCAATTGTAACAGGGATTTAGGTAATTTGTCGTTTTGTAAAATTTGGCTCATCACTTGCTGAAAAGCCTTTCTTGCCCTTGCTAGAGAAGACTGAACGGATATCATGGTGGTGTTGAGTTGCTCGGCAATTTCATCAACCGACATATTTTCCACATATTTCCATTCCAGGATGTTTCCGTAATTATTGGGTAAACGATCCAGAATTTCTGTGATTATCAGGTTGAGTTCCTGACTTTCAGTTAAATTTTCCGGTTGGCTTTCTTCACTCATGGCAATATTATCCAGAACGTCTCTAAATTCCTCCGTGTCGGTTATCGGAATGATCACACGGCTTCTTCGTTTCTGTTTTTTGAAGTGAGCAGAAATTAAACTTCTGCTGATTTGACACATCCATGTAAACAAACTGGCTCTGCCTTCAAACGTATGCATCTTATCAATTGCCTGACACAAAGTTTGTTGGGTTAAATCGTCTGCCAAATCATTGTCAGAATCAATCCGACTCATAATAAAACGAAACAATTTGGGATAATAATCATTAAAAAAATGATTAAAAACCTTTTCATCTCCTTTCATTATGGCTTCTGCCAGTTCTAAATCATCCAGTGTATTCACTTCACATTTAACATTTACTTAACACTTAGAGAGTGCCATTGAACAAAATCAATCTCAAAAAATTAAAAAAAATTATTTTTTTCCGATTGAATTGTATTACTTGGACTCTCTAAAAGGTAACGAAACTTAAAAATAAGTCAATTCAACTATGAATATTGCACAAACAACAATGTTTTCAACAATGCTGAAAAATGAACCCTCTTTGCGGACACAAGACAAGCTATCCGATGAATTATCAGATTACAGCATGGAAATGATTTCAGTCTCTCATAAAGCGAGAAAAGAAGTCGAGAACTTTGTCAGCCAATCTTATAAACAACATTTTGGAGCCAATTTGAAATCCTTTTTCCCTGAAATTTTGTGTGTGAGGGAAATTAATTCCGGCAAATTAATTGGAGCGGTCGGCTTTCGATTTGCTCATCAACAAAAGTTGTTTTCAGAATGCTATTTGCAAAAACCGGTCGAACAACTCATCGCTTGTCATGAAATCAAACCGATTGAACGCAAAAAAATTCTGGAATTGGGAAATTTTGCCGTTGAAAACAGCAAGCATATCAAAACGGTTATCACTCTGGCTTCAAGAATCATCAAAAATTCGCAGGCTGATTGGACGGTTTACACACTCACACTACCAATCAAATTTCATTTCAAAAAACTAGATATCGAACTCAACTCTTTGGGTTTGGCAGACATTAGTGCGGTGAATGGAGCGGCTGCGGATTGGGGAAGTTATTACAGTTACCGTCCGACAGTTTACTATTCCAGCGTTCAAAATAATATGAACGAGCAACAGGTTTAAGCATCATGATGAATTATTTCAAACCCTCTTCAACCGTTGCGATTCAGCTCGATAACAATCAATTCTGGCTGCAAATTGATAAAATTCTGATGGAAAACAATGTAGTTATTATTCCGGTTCCGCATTTTTTCTCAGTGAATCAAATCATCCACATGACTAATTCTGCCGGAATTGGAACAGTTATATGCAATCGCAAAGCTCAGACTTTGTGGACCAATTTGGGATTCGAAGAGCCATTTTATCTGACCAAAGATATTGTGATTATGACAAGAAAGCTGAAACCTCAGATTCGATTCCCGAAAAAAACACACAAAGTGACCTTCACTTCCGGAACAACCGGTGAACCCAAAGGTGTATGTCTCAGTGAAGAGCATTTGAGAAAAGTCGGTCAATCATTGGCAGAAGTGACTTCCAAATTTAATGTCAAAAAACATCTTTGCGTTTTGCCGCTCAGTATTTTGCTTGAAAACGTAGCGGCCAATTATGCCGCCGAATATGCAGGAATTGAAGTGATTACCGTTCCCATGTCAGAGTTGGGAATGAATGGTTCAGGCAGTTTGGACATTGAAAAATTCATCAACGCATTGGTTCAATACCAAGCTCAAAGCATCATAGTTATGCCGCAAATGTTGAAGATGATGATTGCCTATCTCCAACAAAATCAAACCGATGTCTCGTTTCTAAGATTTATTGCCGTAGGTGGCGCGGTCTGTTCCAAAGGTTTGCTCGAACAAGCAAAAGAATTGGGATTGCCTGTTTATGAAGGCTATGGAATCAGCGAATGTGGTTCGGTCATCAGCCTGAATACAGATGATTCTGAAACAGGCCATGTTGGCAAAATATTACCGCATATCAATGTCAGAATCGCTGAAGATGGAGAAATTCAAACTCAGGGAGCGTCTTATTTAGGCTATTTGGGTGAAGAAAAAAATAGTGATGAATGGTTCTCGACCGGAGATATTGGACGTTTTGATGAACACCACAACTTGCACATTATTGGTAGAAAGAAAAATGTCATCATTAATTCGTTTGGTAGAAATATTTCACCTGATTGGATTGAAGCTGAACTCACCGCCATCCCGGGAATTATGCAAGCCGTGGTTTATGGTGATTCAGAACCGTTTTTAACAGCAATTTGTGTGACAACACATTCGCTACAATCCTTGCAGGAAAGAATTGAGCAATTTAATCAGAATTTCCCTGATTATGCACAAATTAAACAAATCATTCTCGCTGATGAGCCTTTCAGCATTTCAAACAATATGCTGACAAGTTCCGGTAAATCCAAACATCAGCAAATTTTTAAAACCTATACAAAACAACTACAGGATATTTATGCAGTTACAACAGAAACAAGAAATTACGCCGTTTGAAGAACTTTGCTATGCCACATCTGAAGAGCAGCTTGAATTGGTCTCATTACCGGTTATTCAACAAACTTTAGCCGGCAAAATCAAACTGGAAACCTATATCGCCTTTTTGATGCAAGCCTACCATCATGTCAAACACACAGTGCCGTTGTTGATGCTGACTGGAAGTCGAATCAACGAATCCGATGAGTGGCTGAGAACAGCAATGGCAGAATACATTGAGGAAGAAATTGGTCATGAAAAGTGGATTTTGAATGATATTGAAGCCTGTGGTGGCGATAAAAAGCAAGTCGCAAACTCAGTACCTGATTTTGCTACAGAACTCATGGTTGCTTATGCCTATGATTCTATCAATCGCATTAATCCTTTGTGCTTTTTGGGAATGGTTCATGTTTTGGAAGGAACCAGTGTACAAATTGCCACCAAAGCAGCAGGCTGCATTAAGGAAACGCTGAATTTACCGAATAAAGCCTTTAGCTATTTAATTTCGCACGGCGATTTGGATCAGGATCATCAGAAGTTTTTTGAGAACTTAATCAATAGGCTGGATGAACAACAGTTGCAAATCGTCATCAAATCCTGCAAACGGTTTTATAAACTTTATGCCAATATCTTCAGAGGATTACCAACTTATGAATAATCAATGGTACTCAACACTCGCAGTGATTACCGGTGCTTATGGAGGATTGGGCGAAGAAATTTGTAAACAGCTCGATGACAAAGGCGTGAGTTTAATTCTCACCGGAAGAAACTCGGACAAACTTCAACAATTGAAGTCAGAACTGAAAAATGTTGTCGATGTTTTATCCGGCGATGTTGCTGATATGCAATTTCGAGACAACTTGCAGAAATTATTGAAACAACATCAATCTCACAAACATGTTTTCATCAACAATGCCGGAATTAGCGATGTGAATTTTCTGCAAAACCAAACTGATGAAGATTTAGAAAGAATGTTACAAGTTAATTTGTTAGCACCAATTCTCATAAGCAAAGCGGTCTTGCCGTGGTTGCATAGTGCAAATTCCGGTAAGTTGATTAATATTGGTTCCACATTTGGTGCTATTGGATATCCCGGATTCAGTGGTTATTGTGCCAGCAAGTTCGGTCTTCGTGGATTTTCTCAGGCATTGGCTCGGGAACTCGCCGATACCAATGTCGATGTGCAATATCTGGCTCCTCGTGCGGTGGCGACCAAAATCAATTCCAATGCCGTTAATCATTTGAATTCTGAACTAAAGAACAAGGTGGATTCTCCACAGCAAATTGTTCCACAAATCATTTCCGCCATTGAAAAAGGCAATTCTGAACAGTTTTTTGGCTGGCCGGAAAAGTTATTTGTAAAAGTGAATGGGCTGTTTCCAAAAGTGGTTTCAGGTTCCATCAAAAAAGAACATCAAAAAATTAAACAAATACTCACTCAATAAAACAAACAAGGTGATTTTATGAAAAAAAGATATATTTTATTAATTTTACTCGGCAGTATTGTTGCCAATGCCGAAATGACTCCTGAAGTTATGGAAATTCAAAAACATTGGGCAGAAGTCAACTACCTGACAAATGAAGATGGTAAAGAAAAAGCCTTTGAGAACCTGGCAAAAGCCGCCAGTAATTTAGTTCTCAAACAACCACAAAATCCGCATGCCCTCGTATGGGAAGGCATTGTTTACTCCACTTATGCAGGCGTCGCCGGAACTTTTTCCGCCGGAAAACTGGCAAAACATGCCAAACAATCGTTTGAAAAAGCCATCGAAATTGATGGTGATGCCCTTGATGGTTCGGCTTATACCAGCCTTGGAGTTTTGTACTACAAAGTTCCCGGTTGGCCATTGAGCTTTGGTAGCGATAAAAAAGCCATGAAATATTTGCAAAAAGGCTTGGAGTTGAACCCTGATGGTATCGACTCGAATTATTTCTTTGCTGATTTTCTCTATGAGGAAGAAGATGAGTACGAAAAAGCCAAACAACATTTAATTAAAGCTCAAAATGCGACACCTCGTCCCGGGCGCGAGGTTGCTGACAAAGGTCGTCAGGCAGAAATTAAAAAACTGTTATCGAAAGTTGAGGAAGAGTTAGAAGGATAAATCTTAATACTTTCGATTCTTCAAATAGAACTGCCATTGGAAATTTCTCAATGGCAGTTTTGCTTTTCTTAGGTTTAAAAAATCCTAATCCTTCTTTTTCACTTTCTTAGTTTTCTTAACTTTAGTCTTTGAACCGTCTTTGTTTGTTTTGGTTTTCTTAACGCCTTTGGTGGTAGTTGTGGTACCTGTATTTTTGTTATTGGTTCTTTTAACGCCTTTTTTGGTAGTGACCGTGTTTCCGTTCGCTGTTGTTCGGGTCTTCTTTACGCCAACGGCTGTTGTGGTTTTTCCGTTAGTAGTTGTTTTCTTCACTCCAACTGTGCGTGTCACTTTGCTTGAATTACTTGGTTTGTAAGTGACTTTGTTAACTGTTTTTACGCGATTTGTTTTGGTTACTACAAATGTATTTCTTTTGGTAAAAGTAACAGTTCTGGTACGGTAAACATTGATGTGAACCGGACGAAAAGGCTTCCACCAGCGAGGATAGTAACCGAAATAAAATGTAGAGCGATAAGGACGGTAAACTGGGCGATAAATCCAACCGAGAATCGGCCATGTGGCGATTCGTACAACCGAGGGTGCAATGTAATAATCAGGACCATAAACGATTACATTGCCACGAACTTGCAGATTATAGTCATTGCCGGATTTTTCCACTTCAATGGTTGCAACATCCTGAAATTCATCTTCGCCTAAAGCTGCTTGCAGAATGATGATGCGAGTGTCTTCAACAGCATCTTCTACAACACGAATAAAATCGACATAACCATTGTTGTCTAAATCCAGATTGTTGATGCCGATATTCGGGTCGTTGAGTGATTTTTCAAACTCTTCCAGATTTGGTGTTTCCTTGAATAATTCACTCACCGCCATCAAGTCCAAACCATCAGCGGCTTCAGATGATTGTGAAAGAACTGTGACATCTTTTGACCAAGCCTGACCAAAAGTTAACACCATAAAAATTAAAGCTATCAATTTGTTTTTCATAATATTCCCCATTCTTTTAGAAAGTATCTTAACACAAAGAATTGTCAAATTCTTATAGGCTTGAACGAAACATTATCAAATGCGTTGACTGTTTTTTTTCAATTAATCTCATTCTGAGAAATATCTCACAAATTGCCCAGACTTTCCATTCAGTTTTCAGTTAGAATTGAATTTTTAAAGTAAATGGATTGGGTTATGACACCAAAACAAGTCGTTGAAAAATGGGTTGACTGTTTTAATAATGCCGATGTCGATGGTTTGTGCAGTTTATATCATGAAAATGCAACCAATCATCAGGTGGTGACCGAACCTTTGGTCGGCTTAGATGCCATTCGTAAATTATTCACTGTTGAGTTTGGCAGAGCTGAAATGGTTTGTCAGATTGAAATGCTGCATGAATCCGGTGATTGGGCAATTTTGGAATGGAGCGATCCTCTGGGTTTGAGAGGTTGTGGTTTTTTTCATGTTGTTGATGGAAAGATTCTCTTTCAACGAGGTTATTTTGATCAACTCAGCTTTTTTAAAATCCAAGGGTTGGGAAGTCCTGAAAATTATCTGGATAATTAGATTTGAATTGTATTTAACCAAAATCATACAGGCTGTATAATTAACGCTCAGAAAAACACATACAAATTCTGGGGAAAGCATGAACACAAATTACCGAAAACCCTTACCAAATTCCAATCTTGATTATTTTGACACCAAAGCTGCTGTTGAAGACATTCAAGCCGGTGCTTATGACAAACTTCCTTATACTTCCAAGGTTTTAGCAGAAAATCTGGTGCGCCGTTGTCCGCCGGAAAATCTGACTTCATCTTTGAAACAAATTATCGAACGCAAAAGAGATTTGGATTTTCCGTGGTTTCCGGCAAGAGTAGTATGTCATGATATTCTCGGACAGACCGCATTTGTGGATTTGGCTGGTTTACGAGATGCGATTGCTGAAAAAGGTGGTGACCCTTCACAAATCAACCCGGTGGTTCCGACTCAACTGATTGTAGACCATTCTTTGGCGGTGGAACATGCGGGATACGAGAAAGACGCTTTTGAGAAGAACCGAGCGATTGAAGACCGTAGAAACGAAGATCGTTTTCATTTTATTGACTGGTGCAAAAAATCTTTCAAAAACGTAAATGTCGTGCCTCCGGGTAATGGCATCATGCATCAAATCAATCTGGAACGCATGTCTCCGGTAGTTCAAATAAAAGATGGTGTGGCTTTCCCTGATACATTAGTCGGGACTGATTCCCACACGCCGATGGTGGATGCTTTAGGAGTGATTTCAGTTGGAGTTGGTGGATTAGAAGCCGAAAGCGTGATGCTGGGTCGTGCGTCCTATATGCGTTTACCGGATATCATTGGTGTTGAGCTGACAGGCAAACCACAGGAAGGCATCACCAGTACCGACATTGTTTTGGCACTGACAGAATTTTTACGTAAAGAACGCGTGGTTTCCAGTTATCTGGAATTTTATGGAGAAGGAGCCAGCGCTATGACTTTGGGAGAACGGGCAACGATTTCCAATATGACGCCTGAATTCGGAGCAACGGCTGCGATGTTCTCGATTGATCAGCAAACCATTGATTATTTGCATTTGACAGGCCGTGATGATGAGCAGGTCAAACTGGTAGAAACCTATGCCAAACAAACAGGATTGTGGTCAGATGACTTAAAAAATGCCGAATACGAACGAGTTTTGACATTTGATTTATCCTCTGTGGTCAGAAATATTGCCGGCCCGTCCAATCCGCATTCCCGAGTTGCAGTGAGCGATCTGGCATCCAAAGGAATCACCGGAGATTATTCTTCAAAAGATGGCTTGATGCCCGATGGAGCCTGTATCATCGCTGCGATTACATCATGTACCAATACTTCCAATCCACGCAATATGATTGCGGCCGGACTTTTAGCAAGGAATGCTAATAAAGCAGGATTGACTCGCAAACCTTGGGTTAAAACCTCTTTGGCTCCTGGATCCAAAGCGGTAACTTTGTATCTGAAAGAAGCCGGATTGTTGTCTGAATTGGAACAGCTCGGATTTGGAGTAGTGGCTTATGCATGTACTTCCTGTAACGGCATGAGCGGAGCGTTAGACCCAAAAATTAAAAAGGAAATTATGGACAGAAATCTCTACAGCACAGCGGTTCTGTCAGGTAATCGAAACTTTGACGGACGCATTCATCCTCATGCTTCTCAAGCGTTTTTGGCATCA
This sequence comes from Lysobacterales bacterium, assembly GCA_020442665.1. Lineage (GTDB taxonomy): Bacteria > Pseudomonadota > Gammaproteobacteria > Xanthomonadales > Marinicellaceae > NORP309. The sequence goes on along the minus strand of JAGRJP010000063.1, from coordinate 6,666 downwards.
CCTCCACTAGTGATTGCCTATGCGATTGCCGGTTCGATTCGTTTTGATATTGAAAAAGATATACTTGGAATTGACAAAAACGGCAACCCAATCACACTTAAAGACATCTGGCCGTGCAATGCCGAAGTCGATCAGGTGATTGCAGAATCGGTCAAACCGGAACATTTCACTCAGGTTTATGAGCCGATGTTTAAACTCAATATTGATGTTGGTGAAACCGCCAATCCTTTGTATGACTGGCGTCCGATGAGTACTTATATCCGCCGTCCACCCTATTGGGAAGGAGCGTTAGCCGGCGAAAGAACCATGAAAGGTATGCGTCCGCTGGCGGTTTTGGGTGATAACATTACTACCGACCATTTATCCCCTTCCAACGCGATTCAAAAATCCAGTGCTGCCGGTGCTTATCTGGATAAAATGGGCGTGCCGGAAGAAGATTACAATTCTTATGCGACTCATCGTGGTGATCATCTGACTGCTCAAAGAGCCACTTTTGCCAATCCGAAATTGTTGAATGAAATGGTATTAGATGACAATGGCGAAATTATTCAGGGCTCATTAGCAAGACTCGAACCCGAAGGCAAACAAATGCGCATGTGGGAAACTATCGAAACCTATATGGAACGCAAGCAACCATTGATTATCGTTGCAGGCAAAGATTACGGACAAGGTTCTTCCCGCGACTGGGCCGCCAAAGGTGTACGACTGGCAGGAGTCGAAGTCATTGTTGCCGAAGGCTTTGAACGCATTCACCGCACCAATTTGATAGGTATGGGTGTACTACCATTGGAATTCACCAACGGTGAAACCCGTAAAACCTACAACATCGACGGCACCGAAACCTACGATGTTCAGGGCGAAATCGCACCCGGAGCCGAAATGCAGGTCATCGTTCATCGCAAAAACGGAGATCAGGTTACGATTCCGGTTAAATCCAGACTGGATACTGCTGAGGAAGTCTCCATATACCAAGCTGGAGGAGTGTTGCAAAGATTTGCCAATGATTTCCTTAAATCAAATTCATAAGAAGTTCTTTTTTCCGTATGCGGCGTTAGGAGTGCTCATTTACGAAATGTACACTGCGCCTTCCTGCCTTGCGACGATGGAAATAATATCTTTTAAATGTAAAATGAAATGAAGATTTTATTGCTTATTTTCTATCTTGTATTGGTAAGTTGCTCTAATAAATATGTTATAGCTGATGAAAATATAATAAGTAAGTTTAGTCTTTCTGGAGGTGATTTATTATTAATGGTTAAAGTAACAGATACTCAGTATACTAGTTACTATCCTGATAAGGATAATTGCCCTGATGAACTCTACTGCATACCTAAATGTTTTTGGTTTAATCACGATGCAAAAGTTTTAAATGTTTTGAGTGGGGAGTACAAAGAAAAAAACATCAAGTTTTCAGTTCTACAACATGTTGACAACAGTGAAGAGATTTTAAATGAATGGTATGTACAATTAAGAAAATTTAAGCAAAAATCAATAATTAGTAAATTAAAGTCAAAATATTATGTTGAGAAGCATAATGCTGAGTTCTCATTATGCTATTAAAATGAAAATCAAACCAAAGCCACCCTATAATATCGTCATTCCCGCCTACGCGGGAATGACGGTTTTATTGGGAATGGCAGTTTTTGTTTAAGGAATGACAATTTTTGTTATAGAGAATAATCGATTTTACTCAAATGACTGACATTTTTTGTTTACTGAGATGGCTATGAAAATATTACATGCATTGAAATATTTTAAGTATAAAAAATACGATCCAAGTTGGTTGGTTGATGCTTCGAAGAGCTATATTGATGAATACCCTTGGCTACCTGATGCAATTTCAAAATGCACACTCGCTCTAGAAGGAAAGAATTATATTCGCTTTGTTTCTTCAATAAGACCGAATAAACCTAGTTCCGAATGGCAATTTCGAGAAAATATAATACTTGAAGATACTATTGAAGGTGATGTTATTCTAGATATTCTTCATGGTGACAGAATTGGCGGGGTAGAATTCTATATTCGACGCTTTAAAAAATAATTTTGATAATACACTGCTCGATATAGCAGTAAAGAAATAATATGAAACACAAACCACAAATAACAACTATGGTAAAAAACATGTTCGGCGGAATTTCAAAAAAGTTTCTACTTATATTTTTAACACTACTCATCAATTTATCTTCACAAGCGGGAGAGAACAAAAGATGGATTGTTTTTGTCAGTTACAGTCAGGATTCTCAAATTGATTTAATTGCTAATAAATTTGATCACTTTAGACTAAACAGGGAGAAAGAGACTATCGGTCTGGAAGTAGACTCTGATGAAATGAAGTGGCTTCAGGACAATTATTTTTCGGTTGAAATTGATTCTGCTAAATCCGAGAGACTCCAGCAAAGTTTAATTATTAATCAAAATGCTCAAGTCGATATACATGAGGGTTCGGGGATTCCGGGGTTTTCTTGTTACAGAACAGTAGAAGAAACTTTTGCTACTGCTGAGTCATTGGTAGCTAATTATCCCGGATTAGCCAGTTGGGGTGATTTTGGTGATTCATGGGAAAAAACTCAAAATGCTCAATCAGGTTATAATCTTAATGTCTTAAAAATTACAAATAACGCCAATACATTTGATAAACCGGCATTGTTTGTTACCAGCGGTATTCATGCTAGAGAGTATACCAATTCTGAGTTAGCTACGCGTTTTGCAGAGTGGTTATTATCTTCATATGGTGAAGATGCTGACGCCACTTGGCTGGTGGACTATAACGAGGTCCATTTGATGTTACATGCAAACCCTGATGGACGTAAAAAAGCTGAAACCGGTTTGTCTTGGCGCAAGAACACAAATAATAATCATTGTCCTAATACAAACTCTAGAGGGATTGACTTAAACAGAAACTTCAATTTTGAATGGGGATGTTGTGGTGGATCCAGCACAAGTGCTTGTGAACAGACCTATCGGGGACCTATCGCGACATCTGAACCAGAGTCAGAAGCTATACAGTTGTATATGGATGCTTTATATACGGATTACAGGGAAGATGATTTGGCTTCTGTGGCTCCGGATACTACGGAAGGAATCTATTTAGATATACACAGTTATGGTGAATTGATACTCTCATCATGGGGATTTTCAACTGCGATACCGCCGAATGGATCAGGAATACTATCACTAGCCCGTAAATTTGCATATTTCAATAATTATGCACCTCAGTTGGGCAGTACAGGTATTGTTGATGGCTCGACAAAGGATTATGCATATGGTCGTTTTGGTGTTCCCGGATACACAATTGAATTGGGAACTTCATTTTTTGAAGATTGCAATTATTTTGAAGATTCTATAGTCAATCAGAATATAGAAACATTGGTATACGCAGCTAAGGCAGCAAGAAGGCCATATACTATTTCAAAAGGCCCTGATATATCTGAAATTCAGCCTATTACATCTCCGGCTTTAATAGGTCAATCATTCATAATCAATGCTCAAGCGGATGACCAGAGATATGTCAATGGCTCTGGATTAGCTGAACCCAGTCAGAACATATTACAGGCTCAGTATTCAATAGATGCTCCTCCCTGGCATAGTGGAGCGGTAACCCATAATATGTCAGCTTCAGATAGTATGTTTAATTCCCCTCAAGAACAAATACAGGCATCTGTTGACACTACCGGGCTTTCAACAGGCAAACATTCTGTTTTTATCAGGGCTCAGGATGCAGATGGAAACTGGGGTGCTGTCAGTGCATTGTTTTTTGATATCATAGATCCACTGACAGCACCAATCATTCATGGAACGATAACTGATATAAACTCGGGAAGCCCGGTTGCATTTGCTGATATTAAAATCAACTCTTACCAACTTCAAGCAGATGCCAATGGTGAATATCTGTTCCAGATACCTGCCGGAACATATGATATTGTTGTTTCCAAAGAAGGATATCTTGTTGCTGAAGAGTTAAATATCAATTTAGTCGATTCACAAAGTTATCAGTCTGACTTTAGTTTAACCCCATTAGTTGAGGTGTATTCTGATGATGGTGAGAATGGCAATGCCGGTTGGACTGTTCAAGGAGGTTGGATATTATCAGATGAGTTAGCCAGCAGTCCTACACATGCATGGAATGACAGCGTATCAGCAAACTATCCAAATAGTGCTGATTATTCACTAACTTCTCCAGTTATAGATTTATCACAGGCTTCTGATGCCACATTGATATTCAACCATAGATATGACTTTGAAAGTAGTTATGACTACGGTTACCTGGAAATATCAACAGATAACGGTATGAGCTGGACTGAGTTAGACTCATTTAATGGCAATGCAAATAATCAATGGACGACAGTTGAATATTCATTGGAAAATATCATGTTGTCTACACAAACTCAAATCCGGTTCAGAATTGATACGGATACAAGTGTAACACGTGATGGCTGGTATATCGATGATATTATTATCCAAAAATCTTATTTGATATCTGAAGACTTGATATTTGATAATGGATTTGAATAAGTACTTGTCATTCATTGAATATACAATTTGTCTATATGTCATGATATTATTATACGGATTTTTAAATAGATCATTGGTTTGCAGAGTGTGAAAAAATGAAACATAAAACACAAATAAAAATTCCGGCAACATATATGCGTGGAGGGACTTCCAAAGGAGTTTTTTTTAATCTGCAAGATTTGCCGAAAAAGGCTCAGTTTGCAGGAGAGTCTCGTGACCGGATGTTGTTGCGTGTGATTGGTAGTCCGGATCCTTACGGTAAACAGACTGACGGTATGGGAGGGGCGACATCCAGTACTTCCAAAACGGTGATTTTGTCTAAAAGCAATGAGCCGGATCATGATGTGGATTATTTGTTCGGGCAGGTGGCGATTGATCGTGCTTTTGTGGACTGGAGTGGAAACTGTGGAAATCTGACTGCCGCGGTGGGTTCGTTTGCGATTGCATCCGGTTTGGTCGATGCGGATAGAATTCCAGAAAACGGAATTTGTGTAGTGCGAATCTGGCAAGCGAATATCAAAAAAACCATTCTGGCTCATGTTCCTATGACCGATGGTCAGGTTCAGGAAACCGGAGATTTCGAGCTCGATGGAGTGACGTTTCCGGCAGCTGAAGTCAAAATTGACTTTGTCAATCCGGTCGGTGATGAAGCGTTATTTCCTACCGGAAATTTGATTGATACGTTAGAAGTTCCGGGAATAGGGACTTTTGAAGTGACGATGATTACTGCCGGAATACCAACCATTTTTTTGAAAGGTGAAGATATCAATTATTTGGGAACAGAACTACAAGGCGATATCAATTCAGATAAAAAGGCTTTGGAAATGTTTGAAACCATTCGTGCCTATGGTGCGGTGAAAATGGGTTTGATTAGTTCTGTTGAAGAAGCCGTCGGTCGTCAGCACACCCCGAAGGTAGCATTTGTCGCTCCGGCAAAAAACTATACTTCATCGAGTGGAAAAAAAATCTCAACTGATGATATTGATCTCAATGTCCGCGCTTTGTCTATGGGTTTATTGCATCATGCTATGATGGGGACAGCTGCGGTAGCAATCGCCACAGCTTCAGCAATTCCGGGGACTTTGGTGAATCAGGCAGCCGGAGTTGGACAAAGAGACTCGGTAAGATTTGGACATCCCTCAGGAACCCTCAAAGTCGGTGCTGAAGTTGAACAAATTGATGGCGAATGGAAAGTTCAAAAAGTCAGCATGAGCCGAAGTGCAAGGATTCTGATGCAAGGAACGGTTCATATTCCTGATGTTTTGTAATCAAAATACTGCCATATTGACCGAGCAAAGTGAGTGGAAATATCTCAAAAAAGTGGAATTCAGTTTGGCTCACATGAGATTCTTCCATGCGCTTCGCTTAGTCAGAATGACATATGGTTTGCCATAATATGGAAATCGTAATCATATCACTTGTTGCATTAGCAGCTTCCACTTTAACATTCTTTTCAGGTTTCGGTTTAGGTACATTGCTGATGCCGGTGGTGGCATTGTTTTTTCCACTGGAGATTGCCATCGGAATTTCTGCAATCGTCCATTTGGCAAATAATTTCTTCAAAATTGGATTGCTTTACAAACATGTCAACTGGCAGGTCTTTCTACGATTTGGAATAACCGCTTTGGTCTTTGCTTTCATAGGAGCAAAAGCATTACAAGGCTTGGCGGAAAGCAATCTCCATGTTGGTTATACGATTTTTCAACATTCGTTTGATACCAGTTTGTTTCAATTTATCATTGGATGGCTAATTTTGATTTTTGTGGTTCTGGAATTGATTCCTGCTTTTTCCAGATTGTCTTTTGATAAAAAATATCTGCCAATCGGTGGAATTATCAGTGGTTTCTTTGGTGGATTAACAGGCAATCAGGGAGCGTTCCGCAGTATGTTTCTAATCAAATCAGGATTAACCAAAGAGCAATTTATTGCGACCGGAGTGATGGTAGCGATTATGGTTGATATCACCCGACTATCGGTTTATGGCAAAAGCATTATAAAAACACAATCGCAAATCGACTGGATATTGGTTATTACAGCTTGTTTCTCAGCATTTATCGGTGCTTATCTGGGACGAATACTTTTGAAAAAAGTCACCATTCAATCGGTGCATTTTTTTGTTTCTACCTTTTTGTTGCTAGTCGCTTTGGGGTTAAT
>JAGRJP010000062.1 GCA_020442665.1 Lysobacterales bacterium | reverse complement strand
ATTAGCCAATGGCAAATGAATGGAGACGATATCGCTATCATTATTGGTGGTGCTGATGGTGTTGATAAAAACATAAAAAAACAAGCTCACAAGACTTGGTCATTGAGCGCTTTGACATTTCCGCATCCTTTAGTTCGGGTCATTATTATGGAACAAATTTACCGATCCTACAGTTTGTTATCCAATCATCCTTATCACAGAGAATAGCATGATTTTTGATGGTCAAAAAATAATTCTGGCGTCTCAATCTCCGAGACGAAAGCAATTACTGGAACAAATTGGAATTGTACCTGTTTGTATGCCGGTTGATATTGATGAGTCTGTTTATCTCAATGAAATGCCTTTGGAGTACTGCAATCGTTTGGCATTGCAAAAAGCTCAATCGGGTTGGTTGCTTTCAGAGAAGAACTTACCGGTGTTGGGTTCTGATACAGTTGTGGTTTATGACGACAAAATTCTTGGAAAACCGGAGAATAAACAACATGCGATAGAAATGTTATCCAATTTATCAGGTCGAAGACATCAGGTTATCACTGCAGTTGCGGTGGTGTTTGCAGAGAAGCAACTAACAGAGTATTCAATCAGCGAAGTTCAGTTTGATCATATCAAGGCCGATGAAATAAAGGCGTATGTTGAAAGCGGTGAACCGATGGACAAAGCTGGAAGCTATGGAATTCAGGGTCATGCGGCATTATGGATTAAAAAAATCACCGGTAGTCATTCAGGAATTATGGGTCTGCCTTTGTTTGAAACAGGGAAAATATTGAGGAGTTTTTATGAATGAAGAAATCCTGATTAACTCAACTCCCAATGAAACCCGTGTGGCTTTGGTTGAAAATGGCGTGTTACAGGAAGTTTTCATGGAACGCAATCGCAATGGCTCGATTGTAGGCAATATTTATATTGGGCGTATCGAAAAAATTCTTCCCGGCTTACAAGCTGCTTTTGTGAATATTGGCATGTCCCGTTCGGCATTTATGCATGTCACGGATATCTGTTCGCAAAAGAAAATTGCTCGAATTGACGGCATTGATGACGAAGTGATTTCTGAGCAAAATAATTTTCAACCGATTTCAAAAATCATTCACGAAGGTCAAAGAGTCGTTGTTCAGGTTTATAAGGATGCCATAGGTTCTAAAGGAGCCAGAGTGACATGTAAATTGAGTGTGCCGAGTCGTTTTTTGGTGTTGTTGCCGAATGAACCGGATGTCAACACTTTATCTATTCGCATTACTGAAGAAGCTGAAAGACAGAGATTGGTTGAGTTATTGGAAAAAATCAACTCGAATAGTGAGCACGGTATTATTGCCCGGACGAATGCCGAAGATTGCAACGAAGAAGACTTGCTTCGTGATTATAAGTTTCTACAAAAATTATGGCGTGTGGTTTCACAACGCATCAAAGATGGTCAGTTTAAACAACTGGTCTATCATGAATTTGACTTACCGGTTCGGGTTGTTCGTGATTTTATTTCCGATAAAGTCAGAACGATAAAGACTGATTCGCATGAAGTTTATGCCAAATTGAGTAAATTCATTGGTGACTATGTTCCTGAATGGCAGGGTCAGCTCATTCATTATCAGGAAGTCAGACCGATTTTCGATTACCATAATATTGATGATGAGATTAACCGCGCTTTGAAGCAGTTTGTTCCGTTGAAGTCCGGTGGGAATCTGATTATTGACCAAAATGAAGCCATGACAACCATTGATGTCAATACCGGAAAATTCATCGGATTTAAGAATCAGGAAGAAACGATATTTCGTACCAATTTGGAAGCGGTGCAAATGATAGCTCGCCAGATTCGTTTACGAAATTTGGGAGGAATTATCATTGCAGACTTTATTGACATGGAAGAAGAAGAGCATAAACAACAGGTATTGGAAAGCCTGGAAGAGTATCTCAGTAAAGATCCAACTCGCACACACATTCATGGAATTACCAAGCTCGGACTTGTCGAAGTCACCCGAAAACGAACAACTGAAAGTTTGCAACACATGCTCTCGGAACAATGTAAAAATTGTTATGGTTTGGGACTGGTTAAAACCGTTGAAACGGTTTGTTATGAGTTGTTTCGTGAAATCATACGAACTGTCAGGCAGTTTAAAACAGGGCAAATTATGGTTCTGGCATCGACTCAGCTCATTGAGTACATTTACAAAGAACAAACCGAATCATTATCTGAGCTGGAAGAGGAGCTCGGCAAGCGCATCAGCTTGCAAGCCGAAAGTTCATATTCTCAAGAGCAATTTGATGTGGTTTTGATGTAATCAATTATGACCAAAACGGCCAAACATTCTCTGTTTTTCAAAATCTGGGTGCATGTTCGAGGACTTCTGGCTTTTGTTATCGTTCTTTTGGGAATATTTGTTGGTTTAGTTTCTTTGGTGCTTCCCAATGGCGAATTTTACAAGCAAAACCTGAGTGGTTTTTTATCCAAACAATGGAATAAACCGGTAGAAATCTCAGAAATATCCGGTAGTTGGAATGGTTTTGGTCCCAGATTTGCAATCAAAGGACTGAAGATTAAGGACAAAGATGAGGTGACAATCAGCCAGGCAACTTTAAATGTTAATCTGCTGGAATATTTCATTCCCAAAGGCTCAACCGGAATCAATCTGAGTGTTAATGAGATTGATGTTGATTTTGAGCAAAAAAACTCCGGAAAAATTGTTCTTGCCGGCGAGCGTAAAACTCATGAAAGTCTGTCTGAAAAACTGGATAAAATATTATCCAGTGGGTCTTTGTCAATTGATAATTTATCACTCAATTTTAAATCGAAAGACTTGAATCAAAATTATCAGTTGAAATCTAAAATCACAGTACAACAAAGTGATTTGCAACGAGCTTTTGAGTTGCAATTGAATGCCAAGGAAGTTGCTGATGAATTTAAAATACTATCAGTTGCGGAAAAAGATTATGATTTCAGTCGGCAGGCAAACTGGTATGTTGAAAGTAAGAATTTATCATTACAAAATTTAGGGAATCTCGTTCAGCGGGAAAATCTTCCCAAAGCTTTAGTTGATGTGAAGTCATGGTTTTCGACCAAACATGGAAACATCGTTCAGTTGATTGCTCAGGCAAAACTGAAAGATAAATTTTTTGCTTCAGAATCTGAGAAGTATGACATCACCGGTGATGCTGAGTTGGTTTATTCCGGTGAGCCTCAAAACTGGCAAGCCAGTTTATATTTATTTGGTATTGAAACCAATAATATTTCTCAGGAAAACATACAAATTGATATTCATAGAGTTCAAAAACAATTGATATTTAAAGCGGATGCTTTGGATATTCCATTACTGAATGCATTGCTTGAAACTCTGGATTTTTCAAATGAATTACCGTTGAATGATTTCAACATAGACGGGCATTTGTCTGATGTTTACATAGTTTATGATTTCAAAGAAAGACGGATTATGGATGGAAGTCTGAACTTTCAAAATTTAGATATCAAATCTCCATGGGCAAGCCTATCTAATATATCGGGTGAAATCAGCCTCAAAGATGAACAAATACGTTTGCTCATTGATTCAGATTCCGGAACAGCAGAAATTCCGGGAATGATTCGAGGAATTGCAGATTGGGACAAATTGTTATTGACTGCTCAAACCTCCATGCAAGATGATGACCTGGATATTAAAATCAATTCACTTTGGTGTGATTGCAAGGACTTTATCCTCGACGGAGCGGCTCGAGCTAACTACGACGAGAATTTGTTTCTGGATTTAACATTCGGAGTCTATCAGGCTCAGGTTAATCAATTGCATAAATATTGGCCGGCAAATAAATGGAAACCTAAGGTTCTTGATTATCTCGATACGGCTTTGATTGATGGAGCTGTGAAAGAAGGGATGATTTTATATCATGGCTTGGTTAATGAATATCCCTTCAGATCAAAACAAGGAGTGTTTCGAACCCGCTCCAACTTGGTTGATGCCACAATTAAATACCAGAAAGAATGGCCTGTATCTCGTGACTTTAATGCTTTGGTAGAAACCGAAAACCGCAAACTTTGGGTTGATGTTTCTAAAGCCAAAGTGATGCAAGCGAATATTAATAAGGTGCATTCTCAAATATCTAACCTGAAAAACCCTGTATTGACAACTGATATTTGGGCTTCGGGTAAAGATAATTTCCTGCTGGATATTCTGCAAAAATCTGGAATGAGTAAAGGAATTCCGGCATTGGCAAATCAAATTGATTTTAAAGGACGGCAGAACGTCAAAGTGGATTTGTCATTACCTTTGAATAGCCCACAGGCGAAAGCTATTCCTCAAGGATATATTGAGTTTCATGAAACCGATTTCCAAATGAACCAATTTCAACTTCATGATATGAAAGGAAAAATTGATTATAAAGGTTTTTCTATTAACCTGGAGAACTTGAAAGCGACTTTTCTCAACCAGGAAACCTTTCTGAATGGAAGCATTATCAATGAGCCAAATCAATCACCGAAAATTGATATTCTGTTGAAAGGAAATTACAGCACCGTGGATTTTGAATCTTTAACTGGGTTTGTGTTACCGGCTCAGGGACAATCGAATTGGGACTTTGAAATTTCAAATGCTGAAAGCGATGATGAGAGTGACTCAAAATTTGCGTTTACAGCAAAATCTAATCTCGAAGGAACTCAGTTGAATATTCCGGCTCCATTTAACAAAACTTCTGATGAGGTCGCACCATTTTCAGTTCGTTGCGAGTTACCATGTCTGGATTCCAACTGGACAATGGATTTTGATAATCGCTTGAAAACGGATTTTTCATTGGCAACAGATAAGAGTGAGTTTGTACTTAAATCATTGAACTTTGGAAATCAACTGCAAGATAGTTTTGGCGGAAAGATTGATGAGCTCAATCTCGATGAATGGCTTGAACTTTTAGTCAAAGATAAAGGCAATCACAAAGAGCATAAAATTCCATTTCAGAATATGAAGCTGGATATTGGTTCACTCATATTCATGAGCCGGCGACTGAATCATATTGAGATTGAATTTTCACATGATGAAGATGGATTGAATTTCGATATTCGGGGAGAAGAAGTTGAAGGTCGTGTTGTTGTGCCGAACGATATTGAAAACAGAGGCATTATCGTACAACTGGAGCGTTTACACTGGCATGGAATTGACGATGAAATCGCCGCAAAAAAAGCTGAAAAAGTTTCTGTAAAATATCCGGCATTACATGTTTGGATTGGAGATTTCATCTATGACGGAATTCCATTGGGAGAATCCCGAATTGAAGTCAGACCAGTTGTTGAAGGATTACGTATTGAGAAATTTGTTACCAACTCAGATTTATTAAAGCTCAATATAAACGGTATTTGGTATAAAAATAAAGGAGACAAGGGAACTTCTGAGTTTAATATCATTCTCACATCTCAGGACATTGCCGAGTTTTTGGTGAGTCTTGGTTTTTCAGCTCCAATTAGTCAGGCAAACACAATTATTGATATGAAAGCCAATTGGAGCGGTTTCCCTAGTCAATTCGAGGTGCGAAAAATTAGCGGAAACTTGCACATCGAAGTTGGTGAAGGTGAGGTGGTTGATGCAAAACCCGGAGTTGGTCGAATTTTGGGGTTATTCAGTTTGACGAATTTGCCTCGAAGATTGATTCTTGATTTTAAAGATGTGTTTGGTAAGGGATTGCACTTTAAGTCGATGAAGGGTGATTTTATCCTCAATGATGGGAATGCCTATAGTGAAGAATTCATCATTGATGCGGCAAGTGCGAAGATTTCAATCAAGGGCCGTACCGGATTGGCACAGCAGGACTATGATCAAATTGTTATTGTAACTCCTGGAGTGGGAAAAATTCTTCCAACAATTGGTGCCATCACCGGTGGAGCTGTTGGAGCCGCCGCCGGGTTTCTATTTCAGGGAATGTTTAACAAAGGTTTGAAAAACGTAGGTAAAATAGTATATAAAGTCACCGGAACTTGGGATCAACCCAATATCGAAATTATTGAGACAGAAGAAATACCTGATGAAAGCTAAAATTGCAGGACTCGTTTATCTTATTTTTATTGCATGTGTGGCAGCAGCAATCGCCTATGAATCATGGGGAAATGCCGTTGGATATTCGCATACAGTCAATAAAATAACCGAAAAACTTCACATGGAAGACAATTTGAAGAACTCCGGCAAGAAAATTCTGGAAACAATCACATTTAGTCTTTACGAGGGCTATACAGAAAGTGTCAACGAATTGAAAGAACTCAAAGCCAAGAGTGAAAAATACGATACCAATGCTTACCGTTTTACCAAGGCATTTGTTGGAATTGTTTTATTGGTCATCGTGATTTATTTCATATCCGGTCAGCAAGTTGTATTGCTCAGTATGATTTTTCTTTCAATCACCAGCTTGGTGGTCGGTTGGTTTTCACCGATTCTTGAAATTACTGCGTATCAGGATATTCCGGTTCTTGGTAATACAATATTTCAATATGAATCTAAAAGTATTGTTTCTGCCTTGTACAAAATCATGGATAAAGGACAATACGCCATAGCCGGAATCATTTTGCTGTTTACGGTTGTTACACCCATCATTAAAACAATATTATTGCTTATTCTCAGTTTTCAGAAAAAACTGCATTTATCTGCCGGAAAAGTTAAGTTCCTCACTCATATTGGCAAGTGGTCAATGCTGGATGTATTTGTAGTTGCAGTTGTTGTGACCTACTTCTCAACCAAGACTAACGGGCAAACCGATGCCAACTTGCAAATCGGCATTTATTATTTTAGTGTTTATGTGATTTTGTCGATGATTTGTACTTATCTCATTACATTCAAGCGTAAGAAAAACTGAGAAAATCGTGAAATTCTTTTCCACTTTTTCAATGACCCCTGAGAAAGTATTGTTGTCTCGTGCACTTAATTATGGCGACGGTGTTTTTGAAACTATTCGGGTTGTCAAGCGACAAATTCCATTATTTGAATACCATACAAAAAGATTAAAAAGCAGTTTGCAAAGGTTGGGAATAACACCTCCTGACACTAAAGAAATTCACAAACGAATCATCGCATTGGCTGATAAAAACACCGATTGTATTGCAAAATTAGTTGTGTTTCGTAAAGATTATCATCGTGGTTATTCTTCACAATCCAAGGAGTGTGATTATTTCATAACAATCAATCCTATATCACCATCCCAATTATGTGATCGATTAACTGTTAGCATTGTGAAATTATCTAGTAACAAATTTCTGGCAGGAATTAAACACCTGAATCGTTTGGAGCAGGTTATTGCAGCTAACGAATTGAAAAATAGTGATTACTCTGATGCCATAATGACTGATGGTAGAAATATTATCGAAACCACTTCTAAAAATATAGCATTTATAAAAAACAATAAAATTTATTC
>JAGRJP010000061.1 GCA_020442665.1 Lysobacterales bacterium | reverse complement strand
TTGCCGTGAATATGAGCAAACCCACAAACTAAAGTGTTTCCGTATTTCGCTTTGAATTCTTGAAACTCAGATTTATCAATAATTCGGGCAATGATTTGTCTGACATCGTAAGGAATTCGCGTGCTTTGTGGAATAATTCCGTATAAATCCTTTTGATTGTAAAGTGGCTCTTGAGTTTTTTGTTTTTGCAGCCAATCGTGTTTTTTGCGATTGAGATATTTGACAATATCGCGTGTGATTTCCAATGCATGTTCGTCATTGTAGGCAAAATGGTCAGTCACACCGGAAATCGACGAATGCACTTCAGCACCACCGAGAGTTTCCGCATCAACCACTTCTCCGGTTGCAGCTTTCACCAAAGGAGGGCCACCGAGAAAAATTGTTCCTTGCTCTTTGACAATTACAGCTTCATCACACATCGCCGGAACATAAGCACCACCGGCCGTACATGAACCCATCACTACGGCAATTTGCGGAATATTTCTGGAAGAAAGCTGTGCCTGATTATAGAAAATTCGTCCGAAATGTTCTTTATCGGGAAAAACTTCATCCTGCAAAGGCAAAAACGCACCACCGGAATCCACCATGTAAATGCACGGCAAATGATTTTCCAAGGCAATTTCCTGAGCTCGTAAATGTTTTTTGACAGTCAAAGGAAAATAAGTCCCGCCTTTAACTGTCGCATCATTGGCAACTATCATCACATTTTGCCCGTGAACCATACCAATTCCGGTAACCACGCCGGCAGCCGGAGCAGCATTGTCATACATATCATTGGCTGCTAGCGCTGATAACTCAAGAAAAGGCGTGCCTTTGTCGAGCAAACCATAAATACGATCCCGAACCAGAAGTTTTCCCCGGGAAGTGTGTCTTTCACGAGATTTTTCCGAACCACCGAGAGAAACTTTTGCTGTTTTCTTACGCAAATCATTCACCAATTCATGCATAAATTGGTAATTCTCTGCGAACTCCACTGACTCTGTGTTGATTGTGTTTTTAATAATTGTCATTCGCGGGATTATATCATGACAAATTTATTTCATTAAATACAGTTCAGAATATCTGAGAAGATTGGTGCGTAATCGTTCAATGAAACTTCAGCATATTCACATATTAATCTAGTTGTATTTTGTTGGAAGGATGAAATCATCACGTAAATTAACTTTCTTCCTGTTGTGGAAAGTAAAAACAAAACAAAATTATAGAAGTGTAACTGAGATTATTAAGCATTGGGTATTCGATTGGTTATAAAAGCAAGCCCCAAACTTCGGCATCTGTCCACTTTCCGCCAATCTTAAAATTTTCTCTGAAATAAGCCTCTTTTTCCATTCCCAGTTTGTGCATAATGTTGGATGATGCGGTGTTTTCAGCAACACAACAGGCGACGACTTTATGTGGTTTTATTTCGGTTTTAATGAAGTCAAGCAGGCTTTTAGCAGCTTCTGTGGCATAGCCTTTGCCTTGATATTTGTGATCCAAGCGCCAGCCGATTTCCATGGTGTCATTTTCGATGGATTCATATCTGAGGCAAACCAATCCGATGTATTCGCCAGTTTCAAGCAATCGCACTGAAACAGCAGCCCAATCTTGGTTTGCTCCTGTCCACTCACGGGCAATTTTTTCTGTTCGCTCACGAGTTTTGTCCTGAGGTAACGGGTCACGTATGTATTTCATCAGTTCCGCATCCATTTCATGGGCGACGTTGAACTCAACTTCATCAGCACCGAATTTATGCAACCGCAGACGTTGGCTTGTCATTTCAATATTATTGACAAGATTGATAATATTTTCCGGTGCTGATTTGATTTCTTCAGTCATTAATCTCTTGGTTTGCGGCCTGCACGTTTACGATCGCTCTCTGTTAGAAGTTTTTTCCTTATTCTAATAGATTCCGGTGTGACCTCAACCAATTCGTCATCTTCGATGAACTCCATAGCTTGCTCGAGGGATAATTGAATTGGTGGTGACAGAATCAATGCGTCATCTTTTCCGGCGGCACGAATGTTGGTGAGTTGTTTGCCTTTGGTAGGGTTCACCGTTAAATCATTGCTACGAGAATTCAAGCCAATAACTTGTCCTTCATAAACATCAACATTGGCATCAATCAATAATCGACCACTGTTTTGAAGAGTAAAAAGCGCATAAGCTAAAGCCTTGCCTTGCGAATTGGAAATCAACACGCCGTTTTTGCGACCGCTAACCATATTGTCGAATTTCGGTGCATAATGGTCATAAATATGAGTCATTATCCCAGTTCCGGAGGTCAAAGTTTTGAATTCACTTTGAAAGCCAATCAAACCACGAGCCGGTGCATGGAAGTGCATACGCACACGACCTGATGCATCCGGTTGCATGTCTTTCATCACAGCTTTACGTTCCAAAAGTTTTTCCATCACTGAACCTTGATGTTCGGATTCAACATCAACCATCAAATCTTCAATTGGTTCGCAAATTTGTCCATCAATTTCACGGAAAATTACTTCAGGACGTGATATGGCTATTTCAAACCCTTCACGGCGCATGGTTTCAACTAAAACCGACAGATGCAATTCACCACGACCGGAGACTTTGTATTTATCAGCATCTTCGGTGGATTCCACTCGTAATGCCACATTATATGTTGCTTCGAGTTCCAGTCTGTCTTTGATTTGTCTGGAAGTTAGGAACTTACCTTCTTTTCCGGCAAATGGAGAGCTGTTCACACAGAAAAGCATGGAAATAGTTGGCCTGTCCACTGTTAATGGAGATAAGGCTTCGGCATTATCTCTTTCGCAAATAGTTTCAGAAATTCCCAGATTTTCGATTCCTGAAATAGCGACAATATCTCCGGCGGAGGCTTCGCTCACTTCCACTCTTTCCAAGCCTTTAAAACCAAAAATTTTTAATACTCTTCCATTTCTGCTGTTACCGTCCTTATCAACTATAGTAACCTGCGTGTTAGTTTTAATATGTCCTCGTTTGATACGACCAATTCCTATCAAACCTAAAAAGCTGTTGTAATCCAATGTGGTAACTTGCATTTGGAACGGCTTGTCAATTTCCACATCTGGTGCGTGAACTTTATCAATGATGGTTTGAAATAACGGAGTCATGTCACCATCACGAGCCTCTTCATTCAAATTGGCATAACCATTAAGAGCAGAAGCATAAACAATCGGGAAGTCCAGCTGTTCATCAGTTGCACCTAAAGAATCAAACAAGTCAAAAGTTTGTTCCATCACCCAGTCTAATCGAGCCCCATCACGATCCACTTTGTTTATCACAACAATGGGTTTAAAGCCCATTTCAAAGGCTTTGGATGTTACAAAACGGGTTTGTGGCATTGGTCCGTCAACCGCATCAACCAGCAGTAATACTGAATCTACCATGCTCAAAACACGTTCCACTTCTCCACCAAAGTCGGCATGGCCTGGTGTGTCAACGATGTTAATTTTGTATTTTTCACCTTTGGAATCCGTCCAATGAATCGTGGTAGTTTTGGAAAGAATTGTGATGCCTCTTTCTTTTTCAAGTTCATTTGAATCCATGAGACGATTCGGATCTTCTGCACGATCGCCTAGAGTTCCGGATTGTTTAATCAATTCATCAACCAGAGTCGTTTTTCCATGGTCAACGTGT
>JAGRJP010000060.1:4593-6720 GCA_020442665.1 Lysobacterales bacterium | reverse complement strand
TGGTAGACACGCTATCTTGAGGGGGTAGTGGCCTAAGGCTGTGCCGGTTCGACTCCGGCCGTCGGCACCAGTAACAATAACTTGCTCATACAACAATTATAAAACAAGAGCAAAAAACAGGTTTTTTGAGATTTAAATCTCGTTAATTCAAAATGCATAAAAATATGCATCACAACAAAGGGGTTAAAATATGCTGGCTGAATATTTCCCGGTATTAATGTTTCTGGGTGTGGCTGTTGGATTGGCAATCGTTTTGCTTTCAATAGGCTATATTCTTGGTCCAAGAACTAAAGATAAAGAGAAAGAATCCGCTTATGAGTGTGGTTTTGAGGCTTTCGATGATGCTCACATGAAATTCGATATTCGTTTTTATCTGGTCGCAATTCTTTTTATTATATTTGATTTGGAAATAGCCTTTCTTTTTCCTTGGGCTGTGGTGCTGGATAAAATTGGTGTATTCGGACTGGTTTCTATGTTTATATTCCTCTTTATACTTGTTGTCGGTTTCATCTATGAATGGAAGAAAGGAGCATTGGAATGGGAGTAACAAAAAACACTTCTGAAGATTTTTCAAAACTGGAATTGGGGATTGTTGATAACATCACACATCCACATGTAGATCAAGGTTTTGATAACAAAGGATTTTTTACTGCAAGGCTGGATGATGTTATCGGTTGGGCAAGAACTGGTTCAATGTGGCCTATGACCTTTGGTCTGGCTTGTTGTGCCGTGGAAATGATGCAAGCCGGTGCGGCACGATATGATTTGGACCGATTCGGAATTATTTTCAGACCTTCACCTCGTCAGTCGGACGTTATGATAGTTGCAGGCACTCTGGTTAATAAAATGGCTCCGGCGCTGAGAAAAGTTTACGATCAGATGGCGAATCCCAAATATGTTGTTTCTATGGGTTCATGTGCCAACGGCGGTGGTTACTATCACTATTCTTACTCGGTTGTCAGAGGGTGTGATCGCGTTGTGCCTGTTGATGTTTATGTTCCGGGATGTCCTCCAACTGCTGAAGCATTGATTTACGGTTTATTGCAGCTTCAGAAAAAAATTAAAAGAACTAATACAATCGCAAGATAAAGATTATGAATAACAATGTTAGTCTGGAGAATAAGCTGATTTCTCACTTTGGGGATCAGATTATATCTGTCAAAAGCCAACATGGAGAGTTAAATTGCGAAGTTGCTCCTGAAAATTGGCAAAATGTTTGTCAGCAACTGCGTGATGATGCCCAATTTTCCTTCGAGCAACTGATTGATTTATGCGGAGTGGATTATCTGGGATTTGGTGAGTCTGAATGGCAAACTGAGAATGTGACCAGTACCGGCTTTAGTCGCGGAATTTCCAATAAAGGGCCGGGAAGATTCTCTTGGGAAGAAAGAAAAACGGAGTTAATGGAAAAGCGTTTTGCAGTTGTGGTGAATTTACTTTCAATTCAGCATAATGTTCGATTGAGGTTGAAATGTTTTGCTCCTGACTCTGGTGTTTTAGCTGTTCCTTCATTAATAAAGATATGGTCGTCAGCTGATTGGTTTGAAAGAGAAGCCTTTGATTTATATGGAATTATCTTTGTTGGTCACCCTGATTTAAGACGAATTTTGACTGACTATGGTTTTGTTGGTCACCCTTTCAGAAAAGATTTTCCCTTGGTTGGAAATGTTGAAGTTAAATACGATGAAGAGCAGGGAAGAGTGGTTTATCAACCGGTTTCAATCGAACCTCGTGTCACAATTCCTAAAACGGTCAGAAAAGATGCCAGATATGCCGATAATCAGGAACAATTGGAGGAAGAAAGTTAATGTCAGAAATTAAGAACTATACCGTTAACTTCGGTCCTCAACATCCGGCTGCACATGGAGTTTTGAGGTTGATTCTGGAAATGGATGGAGAGGTGATTGAACACGCTGATCCACACATTGGTTTGCTGCATAGGGGAACAGAAAAGCTGGCAGAAACCAAGCCGTTCAACCATAGCATTGGATACATGGACAGACTGGATTATGTTTCAATGATGTGTAATGAACATGGTTATGTTCGTGCGATTGAGAAATTATTGAACATCGAGGCACCAATTCGAGCTCAGTATATCCGCACCATGTTTGATGAAATCACTCGTAT
>JAGRJP010000060.1:2288-4469 GCA_020442665.1 Lysobacterales bacterium | reverse complement strand
GTTTCCGGAGCGAGGATGCACGCGGCTTATTATCGTCCGGGTGGTGTCTATCGTGACCTGCCGGATTACATGCCTAAACACAAAGAAAGTAAATGGACTAAAGGCAAAAACTTAAAAGAAGCAAATGCTTGGCGTGAAGGCTCCATGTTGGACTTCCTTAATCATTTTACTGATTATTTTCCTGAGAAGGTTGCAGAGTACCAAACTTTGTTGACAGATAACCGAATCTGGAAGCAAAGAACAGTCGGTATCGGTGTGGTCAGCCCTGAAAGAGCTTTACAACTCGGTTTCACCGGTCCGCTTTTGCGTGGTTCTGGAATTGAATGGGATTTGCGTAAAAAGCAAACTTATGCAGCGTATGACAAAGTTGATTTCGACATTCCTGTCGGTGTTAATGGCGATTGCTACGACCGTTATTTGATACGTGTCGAAGAAATGCTGCAATCCAACAAAATTATCAAACAATGCGTTAAATGGTTAAAAGAGAACCCAGGTCCGGTGATGGTTGGTAATCACAAGGTCGCACCACCAAAACGCGATGAGATGAAAAATGATATGGAATCATTGATTCATCATTTTAAGTTATTTACCGAAGGTTACACCGTTCCTAAAGGTGAAGTATATTCAGCCGTCGAAGCTCCAAAAGGTGAGTTTGGTGTTTATCTGGTTGCGGATGACTCAAACAAACCATTCAGAATGAAAGTGAGAGCACCGGGATTTGCACACCTTTCTGCCATGAATGAAATGGTTAAAGGTCACATGTTGGCTGACGTTGTTGCCGTTATCGGTACTATGGATATTGTATTCGGGGAGATTGATAGATAATGTATCAAGTAAATCCACAAAATAATGATAAAACTCTGGCTGATGAGTTATTGACTCAGAAAACCAAAGAAACAATTGATTACTGGCTTAGTAAATATCCGAATGATCAAAGACGCTCTGCGATTATTGGTTCATTGCATGCCGCACAAGAGCAAAATGGTGGTTGGTTGAGTAAAGAAATCATGCAAGCGGTGGCTCAGTACCTGGAAATTCCTGCAATTTGGGCTTATGAAGCTGCATCATTTTACAGCATGTTTTTTACTGAACCTTGCGGAAAACACAAGATTTCAATTTGTACTAACATTTCTTGCATGCTCAATGGCGCAGAAGAAATTGTTGATTATGCTGAAAGCAAACTTGGAATTAAGCTGGGTGAGACAACAAGTGATGGTAGAATCACTCTGGTCAAAGAAGAAGAATGTGTGGCTGCTTGTGTCGGAGCTCCGGTTCTTTTGGTTGATGGTCATTATTACGAAAACCTCACTAAAGACAAAATTGATGAAATACTTGCGAAACTGGAGGATAGTAAATAATGTCTGTTTCAACAGTTAATGTCAGTTTAAATCCTGATAAAGATCCAAGCCTGGAAAACTATCTGAAAAAAGGTGGTTATCAGGCGTGGAAAAAGATTCTGGCGGAAAAAACCGAACAGAACGATATTATCAATACAGTCAAAGCATCAGCACTCAGAGGGCGTGGCGGTGCCGGATTCCCAACCGGTTTGAAATGGAGTTTCATGCCAAACAAAGCACCGGGTCAAAAGTATGTTCTGTGTAACTCGGATGAATCCGAACCCGGAACTTGTCATGACCGTGATATTCTCAGATACAACCCCCATGCGGTGATTGAAGGAATGGCAATCGGCGGATATGCTATGGGTGCAACTGTTGGTTATAACTATTTACGTGGTGAGTTCCATCACGAACCATTTGAAGCCTTTGAGCAAGCACTAAAAGATGCTTATAATGCCGGTTTATTAGGGAGAAATATTCAGGATTCAGGTGTTGATTTTGATTGCTATGCAGTTATTGGCGCCGGAGCGTATATCTGCGGAGAAGAAACCGCATTGATGGAATCTTTGGAAGGTAAAAAAGGACAACCGCGTTTTAAACCTCCTTTTCCTGCCAATTTTGGAATATATGGCAAACCAACAACAATTAACAATACCGAATCATTTGCTTCGGTTCCGTCAATTATGACACAGGGAGCCCAATGGTTTCTGGAGTTGGGCAAGCCAAATAATGGTGGTGTGAAGTGTTTTTCGGTATCTGGGCATGTTGCCAAACCGGGAAACTATGAAATACCTCTTGGAACACCGTTTAAAGATTTGCTGGAAATGGCTGGCGGAATGCGTCC
>JAGRJP010000060.1:0-2230 GCA_020442665.1 Lysobacterales bacterium | reverse complement strand
ATGATGGGTTTGACGATGGATTATGATTCTATCGGACAAGCCGGATCAGGCTTGGGTTCAGGTGCAGTTATTGTGATGGATGATACCACTTGTATGGTTAAAGTTTGCCAAAGATTGTCTCGTTTTTATTACATGGAATCTTGCGGACAATGTACGCCTTGTCGTGAGGGAACAGGCTGGATGTATCGGGTTCTTACCCGTATCATTGATGGTAAAGGCACTCAAAATGATATTGAGATGCTTAGAACCGTTGCCGGACAAATTGAAGGACACACAATTTGTGCATTTGGAGAAGCCGCAGCCTGGCCGGTGCAAGGTTTACTGGCTAAGTTTTGGGATGAATTTGAATATTATGTTGAACATAAAAAATCCATGGTGGAGGGAGTTGCATAATGACTACTGAGACTAAAACAATTCCTGAAAACATGGTTCGCATCGAAATTGATGATGTGGAAATGATTGTACCGAAAGGTTCGATGGTGATTGAAGCCGCAGATAAAAACGGCATTCGTATTCCACGATTCTGTTACCACAAAAAATTATCAGTCGCAGCCAATTGCAGAATGTGCATGGTTGATGTGGAAAAAGTTCCAAAACCTCTTCCTGCCTGTGCAACACCGGTTATGCCGGATATGAAGGTTTATACTAAGTCGAAACGAGCCATAGACGCACAAAGAAATGTCATGGAATTTTTGCTCATCAATCACCCGCTGGATTGCCCGATTTGCGATCAGGGTGGTGAGTGTGAGCTACAGGATGTTTCCATGGGCTACGGACGTGGTGTTTCACGTTATGTGGACTCAAAACGAGTGGCTATTGATGAAGATATCGGTTCTTTGGTTTCAACCGATATGACACGTTGTATCACTTGTACTCGCTGTGTGAGATTCCTCAATGAAATTTCCGGTTCAGATGAACTTGGCGGAATTGGTCGTGGTGACCGCACACAAATTGGTACCGCTATCGGACGTTCGATAGATTCTGTTATGTCAGGTAATATCATCGATTTGTGTCCGGTGGGCGCATTAACTAACAAACCATTCCGTTTCAAAGCCCGTGCATGGGAATTAATGTCAGCTCCGGGCGTTTCAATGCATGATGCGATTGGTTCTAATTTGTTCTATCACACCCGTCACGGTGAAATTCTGCGGACAGTTCCTCGTGATAATGATGATTTGAATGAAGCTTGGATTTCCGATCGTGATCGTTTTGGCGTCTTGGCGTCAAAAGCAGAAGATCGTGTGACGTCACCAATGATTAAACAAAAAGGTGAATGGAAAGAAGTTCAATGGGATGAAGTCATGGATTTTGCGGTTCGTAAACTTCAAAGTGCGGATGCAACTAAAACAGCAGTATTAGCAGGTTTGCAATCAACCAATGAAGAGTACTTTTTGTTACACAAACTGTTCAAGTCTTTAGGTTGTAAAAACATTGACTATCGTTTAGGACAAACCGACTTCTCAGGGCAACATCGTTTGCCGAGAGTGGATGTATCTCTCTCTGAAATTGCTGATTTTAATCAAATTGTGATTGCCGGTTCCAATATTGGACATGAACAACCGATTTTGAATCACAGAGTCAGACAAGCTTGGTTGAAGAAAGGCAGCAAAGTTTCGGTATTTAATCCTAAAGATTACTCATACAATTTTGATATCTGGCACTCTGTAACAGCGAATCAAGTCGATTGGGTAAAAGCCTTGGGCTCATTAGCACATTGTGTGGCTGATTTGAGCAAAGCAAAATTGGATGGTGATTTGGGTCAATGGATTAAAGCTCAAAAAACTGATGAAAACTTAAATAATTTAGCTAAAACTTTGATAAATAACGATAATAACTGTCTGTTTATCATTGGTCAGGTTTCAAATTCACATCCACAAGCCGAATTGGTTAAAACTTTGGTTTCATGGCTGGCTCATGAAACTTCTGGAAAAATTTATGAAATGGCGAGTGGAGCAAATGCTGTTGGTGCAGAAATTTGTGAAATGTCAGCACAGCATAATGTAAATCAAATTTTAGACAGTCAACCGGAATCTGTTTTATTATATCAAGCGGAACTGGAAGACTTTGCAAATTCGGCAAAAGCTCGTAAAGCATTGCAAGAAGCTCAATCCGTTGTTGTGATGAGCAGTTTTGCAAGTGAAGACGTGAGAGAAATTGCAGATGTGATTCTACCAATCGGTCTGGCATCCGAAGTGGCAGGTTCTTACTTCAATAACTTCATGCAAAACCA
>JAGRJP010000059.1 GCA_020442665.1 Lysobacterales bacterium | reverse complement strand
GCAGTCCAAAAACCTCAAGATTCAGTACCTATGCTGGCGATACCGGTGGGAAAAAAATTCAAAAACTGGGATCTGTCAAATTTCAAGAGAATATTCGCACCAGTACCAAAATTCGTGAATTGGACAGGGTGTTGGGAGGTGGTCTAGTTCATGGTTCAGTGGTTTTGATTGGTGGTGATCCCGGAATTGGAAAATCAACACTGATGTTACAAGTCACTGCAACTATGCCGGAGAGTTTGAAAACCTTATATGTCACCGGTGAGGAATCATTGTCACAAATCAGTATGCGTGCCCAGAGGTTGGGTTTGAGCGCGACTGATTTGGATTGTATGGCTGAAACATCGGTCGAACAAATCATCAATCAGGCACTCACTCATAAGCCACATCTCATGGTGATTGATTCCATTCAAACGCTTTATACAGAAAATCTCAGTTCGATTCCCGGTTCTATTTCTCAAGTCAAAGAATGTGCCGCTCAGTTGGTACGTTTCGCCAAACAAAATAATACATCCATCATTTTTGTTGGTCATGTCACCAAAGAGGGAGGAATCGCAGGACCACGAGTCTTAGAACACATGGTAGATACAGTTTTGTATTTTGAAAGTGATGGCAATAGTCGTTATCGGGTTCTCAGAGCATTAAAAAATCGCTTTGGAGCCGTTAATGAAATCGGTGTCTTTGCCATGACAGAAAAAGGCGTGCAAGAAGTTGAAAACCCATCGGCAATTTTTCTCACCGAACACGAATCCGGAAAACCGGGAAGTGTAGTGATGGTCGCCCGAGAAGGAACCCGCCCATTACTTGTTGAGGTTCAGGCACTGGCTGATCAAAGTCCGCTTGGCAATCCGAGAAGACTGACAGTTGGACTCGATCATAACCGCTTGGCAATGTTGCTTGCAGTTTTACATCGAATGTGCCATTTACCAATTCACGACCATGATATTTTTATGAATGTGGTTGGTGGTATCAAAGTGACTGAAACGGCTGCTGATCTGGCAATTGTTATGGCAGTGGTTTCGAGTTTCAGAAACCGTTATTTACCGAAAGGAACAGTTGTCTTCGGTGAAATTGGTTTAACCGGTGAAATCAGACCTGTTTTTAATGGAGAAGACCGCTTGAAAGAAGCAGCCAATCATGGTTTTAAACATGCAATTGTTCCCAAAGGTAATATCGGAGGCTGGACTAAGAATTTAAAAATCAAGGTCACAGGTGTGGATAACATCAGCCAAATTCTGGATTACATCTGATGCAGGAAAAATTGCAGAATCATCGTATTGTCCTTCAAAGGTTGAAATTTGGTGATGAGCAATTGATCTATCAGGCGATTAAAAACTCTTACAATGAAATATCACCTTGGCTGGACTGGTTAACACCTCATTACAACATCAAAAATGCGGAAGATTTTGTCCGATTTCAGATAAACAACTGGGATGACGATGTTGAATATACCTACACAATAAGAAACAGAAACAATGATTTTATCGGCGTCATAGGCTTGCATGTTTTCGACAATAATAATGATGTTGCCAGTATTGGCTATTGGGTTGACAGCCGATACACTCGTAAGGGATATTGTTCCAATGCGGTTCAATTATTGGTTAAAAACGCCATGCCGCAGCTAAACTTGATTCGTATTGAGATTATTGTTGCACTGAATAATCATGCCAGCCAAAGAGTCGCAGCAAAATCCGGCGCCAGTTTTGAAGCAGTGTTAAAAAACCGTATAAGAATTCGGGGCTTGCCTGTTGATGCAAAAATCTTTGCGTTTACAAACTCATCTTAACTTGATAAATTCGGCTCAAGCCATTCTCTATTGAGTTAAAAGTTTGTAATAATTGCTCAAGGTTGGTGAATTCGGTTGTATCTAAATTATTCCTACGACTGGTGAGATATAAAACATTATTCTCTTCATCGACAAACGGACAATAGTCCATCTGAGCAGAGTTGACTTTTTCACCTAAGTTATCAGCCTGACCCCAATTGCCATCAGAATTTCTTCGAGAAATGTATAAATCACCACTTCCCAATCCATCAGCACGTTTATAAGCACCAAAAACCAGATAACTTTCATCTTTGGAAACATAAGCATTATACTCATCGCCATCGGTATTGATTTCTGAACCCAAAGAGTAGGATTTTTGGAATGCTCCATCTTTAAACTCGCTGAAATAAATATCATCCTTGCCTTTGGAATCTGATTTATTTGCAGTGAAATATAAGTTCCCGGACTTTGTCAGAGAAGGATAAAACTCATTACCATCAGAATTCACTTGCGAGCCTAAATTTCTCGGTTCCGGCCAAGCAGATGTTAAATCTTTTCTTGATACAACCCAAATATCATAGTCTTTATTTTTATCATTATCATTTTCAGGTCGGTTGGAAGCGAAATACAAACTCAATCCATCATGAGTGATAAAAGGCTCTAAATCATGATATTTACCTGAAAATGAAGCGATTTGTGGATTTTTCCAGACACCATCACTCTTTTCAACTTGAACTATGACGGATATATCACCCAACGGGCTTTGAGCCGAAAACCACGCATGATTCTGAAAAACAGTGAAATCCCTAATATTGGTGAATTGTTGAGAAAGTTCAGGAAGCACAGGCTGTACTTGCGCCTGTAATTGTAAAGTTATTATCAGCGTAAAAAAGACGAATATTTTTTTCATATTAATCAGGGAAATCTATAAACTACTTTTAGTTTTTTATCGTGAATTTGATTTTCAAAGATATACCCGATAGTATCCGGGTTTTCAATTAACTGGTTATAGAGTTTTTCATTATCAGAAATTCTTTTCGGTGGTTTTCCTTTCCCTGTAAAAACCAGCGTTGTCCAATATGCATTCAATTGAGATGGAGTTTTACCTGAAATTCCCTGATAAAATAAAGAGCGAATATTATTGTCATTCAACTCTACAGGGATGGCATGATTGCCATTAGGAAATATTTTTGTCCGGGCCAAAAAAATATTTGCAACCTGTTGATTATCTAGCGACTCAATTCCAGATTGATCTGATACAACAACAACTATTCTGCCATTGGCATAAGATTGTTGTGTTACTAAGACAAACAGGACAATA
This sequence comes from Lysobacterales bacterium, assembly GCA_020442665.1. Taxonomy (GTDB): domain Bacteria; phylum Pseudomonadota; class Gammaproteobacteria; order Xanthomonadales; family Marinicellaceae; genus NORP309. The sequence goes on along the minus strand of JAGRJP010000059.1, from coordinate 4,325 downwards.
AAAATCAGCTTCATCAGAAAATACCCTCCAACATAATAGAGAAGGCATTGCCATCAGAACGCATGATTCCATTTTGCACTCTTGTTGTATCTTTGTCACGGATGTTTTCAAGCTGAAATTTTAAGGTTGTTTTTGGAGATAACTCAATACGAGTGCCAATTCCTAGGATGTAACCATCTTTATCTCCTTGAGGTGGTATTGGACGAGGTGTTCCGTCTCCATTGGCTGGTGGAGATGTGCCACTGTTAGGAAACAATTCAAAATGCTGATTTCTTCTGACACCAACTAAATAAGGAGTTACCTTGTCATTGATATGGTATGCCAAGGATGCATATAGCATTTTATCTTCGGGAACATAAACCGTTTGAGTATCTGAATACCCGAGGTTTAATTGAAATTTATCAAACTGCCATTCTGATTCCAATGAACCCAAAAATGCATGACCCGAGTCTGTTAGTCTCACACCCAGAGGTGAGGTCAGAGAAAACTCCGAATACATCAAAGCACTTCGAATCCAGAAATTCTCTCTTTGATATTTAGTCGAAAAAAGTTGAATACCTTTATTGCCAACATCTTCCAGTTCGTGTTTTGCTTGCCCTAAAGCTAACTGAAACTCCCAGTTATTGACACCTTTGTTGTAATGTTTTACAAACTCAATTCCGTTGTGATATTCATTGCCACTTGCACCATTTCCAGGTATGAGTGGGCGCGCCCAAAGTCTGGTGAAACCAACACGTCTTAATTCAGTTCCGGAAAGAAAAGGAATCTGAAAACGGCCGGCTCTCATATTCAAATCATGACCCAAATCATAACTCAAATAAGCCCAGTCTAAATTAAATTTAATGGATTCATTTCGATCAGCATATAGGGAACCCTGAACAAAAGCACTGATTTTATCGTTGAATGAATATTCTAATTGTCCCCCGAATATCGAATTGATTAAGCTCAGTTCTCCGTCTTTATAAGAGCGTTGTTCCTTTGAGTTACTAACCAATACTAAATCATCATCTGCGTAGGTTAAATCCACTGTATAATAGCCATTGAAATTCCATTTACTATTCTCATCAGCGTGAGATACTCCAATCCTTGCATTTGAAAGGATAAAAAAACCTAATAAATAGATGAAAATAGTTATTTTATTTTTCTGCAAAACTTACTCTTTTGAATTTCAAATAAATTGGTTATATTGTAGCTTATCATGAAATGAACTCCATTCAATGACAATTTTCCAAAAAATGCTGATTGTTCCGTTGGTAAGTTTGGCCATTTATGCCGGATTTATTTTTTATGCGAACTCTCGTTATAAAAACAGCAATGAGTCAGTATTGGAAATCCGCGACGATTACATTCCATTGTTGGATATTGCTGCGGAGAATAACCAGTTGTTTAAGGAAATCAGTCAGGTATTTAAAGATGCTGTGTTGGCTGGGGAAGTCAGTTGGATTGAAAATAACCAAAAGCTCAAAGAGCGTATTAGTTATAATTTTTTTCAGTTGAAAAAGAATGAACAAATTGTGGACGGGTGGTCACTCAATTTAGCAACACAATATTTTAATGAATATTATTTAGCTGCAGAAAAATTTGCTCAAAGTATTATCTCAAAATCTGATGATTTCATTCAAAGTGATGATTTGAATCTGGATATTGAACTGTTTTATAACCAAACCAAAGATAGCTTTGAAAATTTAAGAACAGGTATTTATGACCGTTTCAGAGAGAAAATAAATTCGACGAATAGCGATATGAAACAACTGCTCTTTTGGGCAGGTAATCTCTCGATTTTGTTGATATTAGTTTCGACCTTAGTTACGATTCTAACTTCTTTTTCAACACGAAAAAACCTATGGCATCTCAATCGCAGGATGAAAGCGCTAGCTACCGGTAGTACCGATTTTTCAAGGCGTTTAAAACCAACGAGTAGAGATGAGTTAGGGACCTTGATTCATTGGTTTAACAAACTTTCAGTCAAATTGGAAAAAGAGCATAAACAACTGGAAAATATCTCAAACACCGATAAGCTGACCCAACTCAATAATCGCATGAGTGCGGATAATTTTTTATCAAAAGCCTTTATAGATGCAATGGATAATGGCACACCTCTATGTGTCGCAATTACTGATATTGATTTTTTCAAATCAATTAATGACAATTTCGGTCATCATACTGGTGATGAAGTTCTTATTACTTTTGCAAAAATCTTAAAGGAAAACCTCAGACCTGAGGACTTTATTGCTCGTTGGGGTGGTGAAGAGTTTTTAATTATATTGAATAATACAAAGCTCGATGAGGCTCATAAGTTGATAGAAAGAGTCCGAAATAGTATTGCAACTTATCAGTTCAGTATTGAAAAAAATATTACTGCCAGCTTTGGATTAACCCAAGCTAAAAGCAATGAATCTATCAACGATTTATTTATTCGAGTGGATAAAAATCTATACCATGCTAAAGAAAATGGCAGGGATCAGATTGTGGTAGATGAGAGTTAAAAATACCTGAAAGCTAAGCTATCAGGTATTTTAGAATTGTTTGAATTACTTAGAAACAACTACCATTGCCGGTCTGACTAGGCGGCCATTGAGGATATAACCTTTCTGGAATACATCAACAACCGTGTTAGGCTCCAGTTCCGGGTTCGGAATTTGTGTCATGGCTTCGTGAAATTCAGGATTGAACTTCTCACCGGCGGGGTCAATCACTTCAACACCGTTTTCTTTGAGGACTTTTAAAAACACTTTTTGCGTCATTTCTGTGCCTTCAATCATTTGTTCAGCAGTCACTTCACAGTTATCATCTTTACCGACTTCAAGTGCTTTATCCATGCTATCAGCCACCGGGATCAGGGCTTTAGCAAATTTATCCAGTGAATATTTACGCAGATTATCCAATTCACGTTCGTTGCGTTTGCGCATATTTTCCATTTCCGCATGCATGCGTACCACTTCTTCTTTGAGTTTTTCAATTTCGCTATTGACTTCGGCAACGTCTTCAGCTTCCTTTTCTTCTGCCTGCTGAAGTTCTTCCTTGAGTTCTTCCACTTCTTGTTCTAATTCAACTTCTTTTTTTTCAGTTTCTTCAGTCATCTTGGTAATTCTCATAAATACAGATACAATAACACAGCGTAATATAATGTCCGTATGATATTTTTCAATGCTGAAATCACTTTTTATCAAAAATTATGTCCTGATTAATCAACTGGATTTAGACTTTGCCGAAGGTTTCCATGCTTTTACCGGAGAAACCGGGGCAGGGAAGTCGATTATTGTTGGTGCATTGTCTTTGTTGTTAGGAAATCGAGCTGATTATTCGGTTATAAGAGATAAGGAAAAGTCCTGTGAAATCAGTGCGTTATTTAATATTAAAAATAACCTGGAAGTAAAAAATTGGCTCAACGAACAGGAAATTGAACACGACAATGAACTGGAATGTCGCAGAGTGATTACTGCTGATGGGCGTTCCAAATCGTGGATTAATTCCCGGCCATGCACTATCAACAGCTTAAAAGAGTTGGGCAGTTTTCTGGTACAAATTCACGGACAGCATGATCAAATTAAACTCAATAATGCTAAGTATCAGCTGGCAACAATTGACGAAACCGGTGGATATGAAAGCCTGTTAAAACAAATTTTTCAGACTTATTCTGACTGGAAAACGGTCCAATCTCAACTGGAAGAAATTAAGCTGGCAGGTGCTCTTAATGAATCCGAAAGCCAGTTATTAACCTATCAGTTTGAAGAACTTTGTCAGCTCAATTTGAGAGAGTCGGAACTCGATGATTTGCACACACAGCAAAAAATGCTGACCAATGCTGTCGATACAATCAATGAACTGGAACGATCATTGGATTTGGTTTCAGGGGAGCATTCGTCCAATGTCTCATCCGGAGTTTCCAAAATTATCAACACATTGGCTGATATCAAAGGATTGGATTTGTCAGAAATTATGAGTATGCTCGATGAAATCAGTATTAATCTCAACGAAGTTGAAGGGCAGCTTCAAGACCAGCTGGATCAGGTCGAAGTCAATCCGGAAAAACTGCATGAAACCGAATTGCGACTGGATGAAATTTACGCTACTGCCAGAAAACATAAGGTCAATGCTGAGAATCTCTATCAGCATCAACAGGAACTGGCAGAAAAACTGCAATTAAACGACTCTCAAAAACAACGCAGGGAAGAATTATTGCTAAGAAAACAAAAACTGGAAGAACAATATCAGCAAGTTTCGGCTCAATTATCTCAATCCAGACAAAAAGCAGCTAAAGAGTTTCAATCGAAAGTGACTGCTATTATTCAAAAACTGGGATTAGAAAAATCCCAATTTATCGT
>JAGRJP010000058.1 GCA_020442665.1 Lysobacterales bacterium | reverse complement strand
TAACTTCTATCATTTTTACCCCTGATATAGTGTTCTTTATAAAAACGAACTTGCAGATTTATTGTTACAATCATAACAAATATCGCTTAAAATTACGCAGCACGATTTGTTTTTTCTCTAAATTGTTATGAAAGTTATTAATCTGATTCTTATATTTTTGATAGTCATCACGCTATGGATGCGATGGTTTGGCTATGGTGGAAGCAGAGATTTGCAGGAAAAAGAGTATTTATATCAACAGCAATTAGAAAAAAATAAAGAATTAAAAGCCCGTAACGAACAATTAAAAGCCGAAATCAAAGATTTAGACCAAGGTATGGAAGCAACTGAAGAAAGAGCTCGTTCGGAAATGGGTATGGTGAAACCGGATGAAACATTTATTCAAGTCATCGAAGAGGGTAGCAATCAATGAAACATTTAATCATCAACGAAACAGTTTTGGCGTTGCTGGGATACATTTCCTGGATGTTGGTTTTGGTTTTAAGTATTATTTTAGTCAGAAGTTATTTGGTGCTTGCCGGCAAAAAACCACCGAATCATTTTAGGCCGGATGGAACTGATGTTTCGCCATTAGTTGAAAGAATGTCTCGCGTTCATGCCAATGGTTATGAACATTTTCCGATATTTGGTGGTTTGCTCATCTTGTCTTTGGTTTTGTATAAAGGGGAAATTACCAACTCTTTGGCACTGTACTTTCTGGCACTTCGTCTGGCACAAGGAGTGACACACATCATCTCCAAAAGTCCAATTGCAACCTATATGCGATTGACTTTTTTCCTTTCACAATGTGGAATCGCAATTTATTGGATTATCGGCTTTATTAAATAGAACAATCCTTTTTGCCTGAATAAAGGATTATCTCGGTTTGCTAGATTCATTTCGAAGTGACCTTGACGAGTTTTTGGGTTAGAATAATCAAAAAATACAAAAGAGGGCATCATGAAAGTATTATTGTTTTTGTTTGTTTTAGTAGCAAGTGGTTTACCCAACATCGTTTATAGTCAAAATAACTCTCAAAACTCACAGCAGTCCGTTCGTATTGTGGGCACAATCAAGTGGTATATGGAAGCCAAAGGGTATGGACTTATTACGGGAGATGATGGACGTGAAGTTACTGTCCATTTTTCTGCGATTCAAGGGGGTGGCTATCTGAGAGAAGGACAAACTGTAGAGTATTCGGTGGTTATGGGGCCTAGAGGGGAAGTAGCTACAAACGTGGTTCCTTTAAATTAATACAGAGCTTTAAAAAGGAGGATTGTATGAAAGACAATAACTGGTTAGAAGATGGTGAAACTATAGTAGGAAGTTGGTCGGTATCGACTGATGGAATTAAGTCTTACGGTAAAATATATGTCACCAACAAATATTTCAGATATAACCAACAAGGTTCTTTGGAGCAAGTTCAACAGGGATTTAGGAAGCATTTGATTCATGTCGATAACCAGAAATTTTTGGCAGTTCCTTATAATGAAATTGAAAAAGCTGAAATCGTTAAGCAACTGGTAATCTTCAAAAACCTCAAACTGACTTTAAAATCCGGTGATAATCTGACTTTCCGCTTCGGGGTGTTGAATCCTCAAAAGGCTGTTGATGCTATTGAGCAGTATTTGGGTTAGTTGATGTATTCTAGTTAATTCTAGTACTTTTGGCATTTGCTGATTAGATACAATCAGTGTTATCTTATTCAGATGAAATGCCCGGTTGATAAATCTCAATTGCAAATCAATAGTAGAGAAAGTGCTGTTGGCTATTGTTGTAATGTATGTAATGGTATTCTCTTAACAGAAAAAGAGATCTCTGCATTTCAATATAACTTTCAGACCGATATTTTAGAAAACCTATTTGCACAGTCTGCAAAATCTTATTCCGACTGTTTCTGTCCAATCTGTGAAAATAATATGGTTGTATTACCTATTGATGAAATGGAAATTATTGCATGTTCAAAGTGCAAAAGTTTATGGTTTAAAAAGGGTTTAATGTTGGAATTATTGGAAAAATACAGTCCAGATTTCAAGCCCAGAAAGCAATCTGTTCTAGAAATAATATCTGACTGGATTTTTTGGATAATACCACACCTTCTCTTGCCAATTATTTTTGGACTTTTTTATATTTGGTTTAAATTATAATTTAAGGAATTAACTGTTTGGCAACATATTGAGCATATTCTTCAGCATCTCGACTATCCGGAAGCGAGCCGTAAAGTGTTTTGGACATGTGCAAAAAGCCTACATAAACCGAATAAGCCATCAGCGATTGCGACTTTGCCTGTGCTGTATCATAGCCCATTTGCAGATAAGAGTCCTGCAAATAGGAAAGTCTTTCCAATGTCACTTCTTTGAGGATTTTAGAGATGATATTATCCGAACGATCTGCCAGTAAGGTGCTGTAAATCAAGTGGGTCTGAATCGGTTCGGCACTCAGTTTAAACCAGGCAAGGAGCCTTTCTTTCGGATTTTTGACCGGTAAAATTTTTTCATTAATGAGTTCCTTGTCTTTTTCTCTCCAACGATTCAGTGCTTGTTTGACCAGATCCTCTCTGTTACTAAAGTGCCAATAAAAACTTCCTTTCGTCACTCCCAATTCCTTCGCAAGCGGCTCGATTGCAACTTTGGAAACACCCTGGTGTGCAATTACATTTAAAGCTCCTTCTTGCCAGTCTTCGGCGGTTAATAGTTTCTTTTTCGCAACTTGATTCATAATGTTAATTAAACACGAAACAATAAAAGAATTAAAGAAAAAACTGTAATTTTCCCTGATTACCATACGCTAGCGTATTGACATTTAAATAAATTCAGTCCATACTTTAGCGTATGGTATAACTCTTGGAGACGAGAAATGAATTTTTTAATCCTGTTTTCAGCTCTTTTATTAGCAACATTTGCGTGTTCCTATTTAAGAACAAATTTAAAAACATGGACTGCTGTTTCGGCTATTACAATGTTTTTCACAACATGGAACTACACAACCGGTTGGTTTGCAGTTGGTTTGGTTTGGGTGCTTTTTATAGCGGCAGCAGTAGTTCTGAATATGAAAGATATTCGTCAACAGCTGATTACTGATCCGTTTTTAAAATTCTACAAGAAAGCTCTGCCGCATCTTTCTGAAACAGAGAAAATTGCGTTGGAATCAGGAACGGTTGGCTGGGATGGAGAATTATTCAGCGGAAAACCGAATTTCAAGAAATTACATGATATTCCCGCTCCGCAATTGAGTTCTGATGAACAATCCTTTCTGGATGGCCCGGTTGCAGAGCTTTGCAGTATGATTGATGAACACGAAATCAATCAAGAAAGAGGTGATATGCCGGAAAAGGTTTGGAAATTCATTCGCGACAATGGCTTTATTGGAATGATAATTTCTAAAAAACATGGCGGATTAGGATTTTCGGCTTTAGGTCATTCGATGGTTTTGCAAAAAATTGCCAGTCGCAGCGTCACTGTTGCAGCAACAGTTGCGGTTCCTAATTCATTAGGGCCTGCTGAATTATTGCACCATTACGGAACTGAAGAACAAAAAAAACATTATTTACCTCGTTTGGCATCTGGAAAAGACATACCCTGTTTTGCTTTAACCGGTCCGACAGCCGGTTCAGATGCGACCTCGATTCCTGATACAGGTGTTGTTTGTGAAAGAACATTTAACGGTAAGAAACAACTGGGTATTTCTCTGACATTTGACAAAAGATATATCACTTTAGCACCCGTTGCTACAGTCGTTGGTCTCGCTTTTCAAATGCTTGATCCGGATGGTTTGCTCGGCGATAAAAAACAACTAGGTATTTCATTGGCATTGATACCACGCGATACCAAAGGTCTGGATATTGGCAATCGCCACAACCCTCTCGGTATTATGTTTATGAATGGACCGGTGCGAGGAAAAGATGTTTTCATTCCAATGGATTATTTGATTGGCGGCGAAAAAATGATTGGTAAAGGGTGGAAAATGCTGGTTGAGTGTTTATCAGTCGGCCGCGCGATTTCGCTTCCTTCCTGTTCGGCTGGTGGTTCAAAAATGGTTACTTATGCGACCGGTGCCTATGCTCGAATTCGCAAGCAATTCAATATGCCAATTGGTCGTTTTGAAGGAATTGAGGAAAAACTTTGTGAAATTGCTGGTTTAACTTATTCGAGTGCTGCTACTTCAGCAATGACAGCTTTAGCGGTGGATCAGGGTGAAGTTCCGGCTGTACCTTCAGCAATAGCCAAAATGCATGCAACAGATATGTCGCGTACAATTATTTCACACGCGATGGATATTCATGGTGGTAAAGGTATTATTCTTGGACCGAAAAACTATCTGGGCAGAGCCTGGATGGGTACACCTATCTGGATTACGGTTGAAGGTGCGAATATCCTGACTCGTTCCATGATTATCTTTGGACAAGGCGCGATTCGCTGCCATCCTTATGTTCTGAAAGAAATGGAAGCCGCGAATATAGAAGATGCGCAACAAAGACTGGAGAAATTCGATGATTTGTTGTTTAAGCACATCGGCTACAGCTTTAGTAATGCAGTTCGTTCATTCTTCATGGGCTTGGGCTTGTGGAGATTTGAAAAGTCTCCGGCTGATAAATTCACCAAGAGATTTTATGCAAGAATCACTCGTTACAGTGCTGCATTTAGCTTGGCAGCAGATGTTTCGATGTTAACTCTGGGTGGTGCATTGAAGAAAAAAGAAAAAACTTCGGCTCGTTTAGGTGATATGTTGAGTCACTTATACATGGCTTCAGCGGTACTGAAACGCTACAGAGATCAAGGCTCGCAAAAAGCGGACCAATCATTAGTTGCCTGGACTTTACATCAACATTTTTACAGAATTGAACAAGCTCTTAAATTACTAACTTACAATTATCCCAATAAAGTTGTTGGTTTTATTTTACGTCGTTTGGTTCTTCCTCTCGGAAACCATGAACTTCCGGCGGGAGATCTCTTAGGACATAAAACTGCTAGCTTAGTGTTGAATCCAAATGAAACCAGAGCTCGTTTAACCGATGGAATCGACAAAGATGTCAGCAAATTCAATGTTGTTGCTCAAATGAACGAAACATTGATTAAGGTGATTGACGCCGAACCTTTGGAAAGACGTATTTTAAAGGCAATCAAAACCGGTGATGTTGATGAAATCAACCCATCCGGTCAATTGCAACAAGCTCTGGATAAGGAAATTATCAATAAAGCGGAGTTTGATAAATTGACCGAAGTCAGAGCAGAAGTTTCTGAAATTGTTGCTGTCGATGATTTTCCGTTTGATGCTTTTGACAGAGTTGGCAAAAAGAATGCCAAAATAACTAAAATAAAAGCTGCATAAAAACTCAGGGGAGCAATTGCTCCCCTTTTCTTAAAACGTATTTGTGGGTTTCTCAATTCAAAAAGAAATATTTCGCTAAAAATAACAATGAAATCAAATAAACACTGGTATTCAAATCCTTAGCCTTGCCGGAGAACAATTTGATTAAGGTGTATGCAATAAAACCCATTGCTATACCTTCAGCGATAGAAAAAGTTAAGGGCATCATTACGGATGTAATCACAACCGGAGCTGTTTCACTCAGATTATTCCAATCAATATTTTTTATCGAGGCAATCATTAGAACTGCGACAAAGAATAAAGCCGGAGCAGTTGCAAAGTTTGGTATCATTGCTACCAAAGGCGAAAAGAATAACATGAGCAAAAATAAAATAGCGGTGGTAAAAGCTGTTAATCCAGTTCTACCGCCAGATACCACTCCGGCTCCGCTTTCAATATAGCTGGTGGTTGAAGAGGTTCCAAATACAGCACCTGCAACTGTTGCTCCTGAGTCTGCAAGCATTGCCTTTTCAACCCTCGGAAGTTGCCCGTTTTTATCCAGCAAATCGGCTTTATCAGCAACCGCAATCAATGTTCCGCTGGTATCAAATAAGTCGACAAATAAAAATGTTATAATAATTGGCAGTAATGCCAAATCCAAAACTGCTGAAAAGTCCAACTGAGCCAGCGTCGGCGCCATTGATGGAGGAATTGAGATAATTCCTTTATATTCAGTTAAATCAAATATCAAGGATATCATCGTGATTGAAATGATCCCGATAATTATTGCTCCCGGAATTTGGCGAATATACAGAGAAGCAATGATAAAAAATCCGGCAAATGCTAATAATGATGACTTTGAACCGACATCTCCTAAACCAACTAAAGTTGCTTGGTTGGCAACTATAATTCCCGAATTCTGCAAAGCAATCATCGCTAGAAACAAACCGATACCTACGGAAATAGCATATTTGAGTGAGCGAGGAATACTGTTAATTATCCATTTACGGGTTTTGAATACACTTAACAATACAAACAAAATACCAGACCAGAAAATACAGCCCAAGGCGATTTGCCAGCTATAACCCATTCCCAAAACAACACCATAGGTAAAAAATGCATTCAGACCCATGCCCGGAGCCAGAGCAATCGGATAGTTTGCCAGAAAGCCCATCAGAGCAGTTCCAAATGCCGCTGCCAAACAGGTTGCAACAAAGACCGCACCATAATCCATTCCTGCTTGTGATAGGATTTGTGGGTTGACAGCAACGATATAAACCATTGATAAAAAAGTGGAGATACCGGCAATGATTTCAGTCTTAACATTTGTGTGATTCTGTTTGAGTTTAAAAATTCTCTCTAGCATGAAGCTCTCTCTCTTTATTTTATTTTAGCCAATATTATTTTATTTCTTCCTTGGTTTTTTGCCTGATAGAGCGCATCATCGGATTTTTTCAACTGTAATTCAAGCTCATCATCCTTTTCACAGAAACCCAAACCGGCAGAAAAGCTGATTACATCTTGGCTTAGCTTTAACTCATCTGCAATTTGAAACATATTTTGATTGAGCAAGAGCACTTTTTCGTAGGCTTGTTTTTCATTACACTGATGCAGAATGATTAAAAACTCTTCTCCTCCCAGTCTTCCAACTTTATCGGGCTTTTGAATAAAACGCTGACACAATTTCGCAAACTCTACTAAAACTTGATCGCCGACAACATGACCAAATTTATCATTAATTTTCTTGAAGTAGTCTAAGTCAACCATACACAAATAAAGTTTTTCTCCTTTGCCTAGCGATTGCTTTTCTTTTTCGAGATACTCAATAATATGTAAGCGGTTTGATAATCCTGTTAGACCATCTGTGTGAGCTAATTTTTGCAGCTCCTTTTTCTGTTGTCTGGAATTATGAGCCAGCAAGATTAAGAAAAATACAATCGTCCCGGCTATAATAATACCTAACCAAAGTATTTGATTTTCCTTTTTTTCTCTGAATAATATAAATTTATTTTTTTCGTTTTCTCCTGCTAGTAACAGGTTTTCTTTTTCTTTACTTTCAACCTCATATCTGGCTCGTAGTTCATGAAGTTTTTCAGTACTTTGTTTTGATAAGTATTTTTGTTTTAAAACATAAGTGCTTTCGAGCAATTCGTAGGCCTCCTGATACTGTCCTTTTGCGGCCAATATCATAGCTTTCCGTTCTCGTGACTTCATGGATTGAGTTGGCATTTTATCAGGCGATAGATATGTAAGAGACCTTTTAAAAGCATTCTCAGCTTTTTCAACATCGCCTATTTTTATATAAACTTCAGCAAGTGAGTCTAACGAATCCCAAACCTTGGAAACACTTCCTCCCTCAGCAAAAATTTCAGACGCTTCAGAATACATTTGCAACGCCTGTTCATAGTTTTTATTTTGAAGCTCTATCAAAGCCAATTCATTCAAAGCATAGGCAACTCCTTGTCTATCGTCGATTTTTCGGGAAATTTCCAACGACTCTTGCAATTGTGATTGACCCAAATCCCTATTGCCAATATTGTTATTTGCTCGTCCCAAACCATACAATGAAATAGATAACTCCAATAAATTCTTGGTTTTTCTTTGATATTCAACTGACTCCTGAAAGAATGGGATACTCAACTCATTCTCGCTTCGATATTCATAAACAAGAGCAATGCTTCCGGCAATTGACCCTTTGGTCATGAAATCTCCGGAAACCGGGGCAAGTTCATAGGCCAGCATAAAAGACTTTAGTGCCTCAGAGTGCTTGCCCTGAGTGTTATATAAATAGCCGACAGCAATAAGAGAGTCCACATAGTATTCTCTGTAATTTTCTTTCATCCAAGCGGATGCTGCTAATGCCAAAGGCAAACCTTCATCTGCCCGATTTAAAACATCTAACGCTTGTGACTTTGCTAGGTTGATTCTATGCCAGAACCATGTTTGGCTCATTTCATCAACTAAAATCAGTGCTTGATTGGCATATTCGAGAGCTTTTTGAGGGTAAACTAAACTCAAATAGAGTTGGCTAAAAGTGTAATAATGCTGGGCCTTAGTCAAATTGTCAGCTCTGGAAATATCTATTGCCTGTAGTTGCTCCAACGCGATTTTTGGATTGTTTCCTATTTGCTGATTGAGTTCTCTATAAATTGGAGCCAGTTGTGTATTTTGTGCTCCATTCACAAAAAAACCATGTGTTAGCATTGCAACTACAAAAACAAATTTATAAATCACTCTCATAAAAATTTCCCGATATCCGATAGCTAATATACCGAAAAAACTATTGAACTCCATCAAATCACAACAAAAAAATAAAAACTCATTATTTAACTTGGTTAGTTAATCATTTGTTGTATCATTCAGTTTTTAAAATCTAGTCACAACATAATAAGTATGACAAACCAATCACAATACACTATCAAAATGCTTGTGGCTGCTATTATTATCAGCACATCGTCAGTGTGGGTGAAAACGGCCGCTGTTGCACCGAGTGTTTCCGGCTTTTATCGGATGTTTATTGGCGGAACAGTATTGTTGGCTATATGTTTTATTCAACGTTTAAGACTTTGGCACAACACAAAACATTTACTTTGGTTGTTTTTAGCCGGTTTCTTTTTTGCTTGTGATTTGTTCTTCTGGCATCGCAGCATCTTTTTTGTTGGCCCGGGTTTAGCAACAGTTCTCGGAAATTTTCAGGTTTTTTTCATGGCACTAGCCGGATATCT
>JAGRJP010000057.1 GCA_020442665.1 Lysobacterales bacterium | reverse complement strand
TTGATTGATCACTTCATCAGCTGCTTGATCCAATGGTTTGTTTTGATAGAGTGTTCTTGCACAAATGTCGTGAGCGACTGCGTAGCGAATAAAGTATTCACCATGCCCTGTTGCAGAAATTCCACAACTGCGGTTGTCGGCATAAGTACCAGCTCCAATAACCGGTGAGTCACCAATTCGGCCATAGGCTTTGTTGGTCATGCCGCCGGTTGATGTGGCGGCGGTGATGTTTCCATCTTTATCAATGGCAACGGCACCAACGGTGCTGAATTTACCATCGGTTTTGAGCAGGTCTTCTGATAAAGAAACCGTATCTTTCTTTTGAATTTCCAGCCATTGTTGATAGCGATACTCGGAATCAAAATATTTGTTATCAACCATTTCTAATCCTTGTTTTGCGGCAAACTCATCGGCTCCATTTCCTGAGAGCATAACGTGTGGAGAATTCAGCATCACTTCTTTGGCAGCATTAATTGGATTTTTGATTTTCTTAACACCTGCCACAGCTCCGGCTTGTAAATCATTTCCCCGCATGATTGATGCATCCAGTTCGTGCTCACCGGTTGCCGTGTAAACAGCCCCTTTGCCGGCATTAAAAAGCTCTGAGTTTTCCATAACATTAATTGCAGCAATAACTGCATCGGTAGAAGTTCCGTTGTTTTCAAGGACTTGATATCCCGCTTTTAGCGATTCCTCAAGTTTGGCTGAGATAGCGGCTTCCTTTTCAGGAGTCATGTTTTCTTTAAGAATGGTTCCGGCTCCACCATGAATAACAATGGAAATGGGTTTGTTTTTATTGGTTTCTTCTGACATGGCAATGGTTGGAATAATACACAGATTTAAAATTAAAAAACGAAATCTCATGACTCTACCTACAATATTTGAGAGCTAAACCATTCGCCTGACCTAATATAGTTCCATTCCATTTCAGTTCACCATTAACCCAGGTTTTATCAATGCTCGCTGTGAATGTTTCTCCATCATAAGGTGTCCAGCCACATTGATAAAGCATGTCAGAATTTTTAACGGTATTGCTTTTATTCATGTCAACGAGAACCAAATCGGCAAAATAGCCTTCTCGAATGTAGCCTCGATCAATCAAATTGAATAAATCGGCAACATTATGGGATGTTTTTTGTACGATTTTCTCTAATGCAAATTTTCCCTGATTGACTAATGTCAATAAACTGGGCAATGCTGTTTGTACTAATGGTAAACCGGATGGTGCTTTGAAGTATTTATTTTGTTTCTCATCCCATGTATGAGGAGCATGATCGGTGGCAATAATGTCGAGATTACCATGATTAATTCCGTCGATAATTGCCATTTTATCAGAATTTCTTTTAACTGCGGGATTACATTTAATAAGTGTTCCTAAGTTTCTGTAATCATGATCGTCGAACCAGGCAAAGTGAACACAGGCTTCACCGGTAATTTGCTTCTGTGATAAAGGCAATTGTTTGAAAAGCTCAACTTCTTCAGCGGTGGAAATATGTAAAACATGGAGTTTTGTTCCATGTTTTTCTGCGAGTTTCATAGCCAGATTGGTCGATTTAATACAGGCTTCTCTGGAACGAATATTGCCATGCTCTGAAACAGGGACGTCTTCACCGTATTTTTCTCTGGCGAGTTCTTCATTATATTGAATCGTTGGGGAATCTTCACAATGAGTTGCTACCAGGATATTTGTATTTTTGAATATTTCATCCAGTGTATTCTCATTATCAACCAACATGTTACCCGTTGAAGCACCCATGAAAACTTTAACTCCGCAAACCAAACTGGTATCAATGGACTTAATATCTTCGATATTATCGTTTGTTGCTCCCAAATAAAATCCATAATTGCAATGGGTATAACCTTTAATGAGATTATGCTTATCAATGATAGCTTGCTGGCTTGTCGTTTGTGGAGATGTATTTGGCATATCCATAACCGAAGTGATTCCACCGGCAACAGCTGCAGCTGATTCAGTAATAAAACGACCTTTATGTGGCATTCCGGGTTCGCGAAAATGGACTTGGTCATCAATCATTCCTGGAAGAAGATGTTTGCCTTCTGCATCAATAATGGTGTAAGAATCATCAGCACTAATGTTTTTGTCAATTTTTTCAATTCTTTGACCTTGGATTAATACATCGTTTTCTGAAAGAATCAGTTCATTGACAATTTTTGCGTTTTTAATAAGAATTTTATTCATATAATTTTACAGATTTTCGTTTTTATTTTGTTTGGGTTGAACTTCCGGCACATGATCAATTCCTCCTTCACAACCGGGATGACAGCGTGAAATTCTTTTCACACCAAGACCGATTCCTTTAATTACCCCAAATCGTTGAATGGCAATCATCATGTATTCAGAGCAACTTGGATAAAAGCGACAACGATTGCCCAAAAGTGGACTAATAAAATATTTGTAACCTTTAAGAATATAAATTAATATGAATTTCATACCATTTTGTTAAAAATTGTCAGGTTTTTATTGCCCATTGAGTGTCTTTGAGTTATAAATACTCGCCCTAAAATTCTGGCTTCTTGAAGCCGGATTATTCGATTGATTGTGTGGATTCTATCATGGGATTTGCACCATATAAATACGCAGGAGAATTTAATGTCAGAAAGAAGCATTAATGATTTGCCGGAGGGATATATACCAAAACTTGAGCTTGAAGAAGGCTATATTCCCTCAGAAAATGAGGAATACATGTGCGATAAGCATGTCGAGTATTTCCGTCGCAGACTAGTTCAATGGCAGGAAGAATTAAACAAGGAGTCTCAGGAAACAATAAACAACCTCCAATCTGAAGTTCGTGATGTTGGCGATGATGCCGAACGTGCTTCCAGAGAAACTGAAAATACACTGGAACTAAGAACTCGTGACCGGTACAGAAAACTTTTGGCAAAAATCCGCAAAGCTTTAACTCGTATTAAAGAAGGCGACTATGGTTATTGCGAAGATACTGACGAAGAGATTGGATTACGACGCTTAATGGCGAGACCGATCGCAACAATGACTATTGATGCTCAGGAACGTTGGGAACTGCGTCAGAGATTGCTCAAAGAAGGAAAATAATTTACAAAATTATGGAAACTGCTCCGCAACACGCGCAAATTAAAGATTTTAGTCAAAGAACTTCCGAGTTAAGGAGGTTTCTTTGACTATGATGTCAAAAAAGAAAAGCTAGAAGAAGTTAATTTAGAACTCGAAAATCCGGAAGTTTGGAACAATCCGGAACATGCACAGGCTCTTGGCAAAGAGCGCTCACAACTCGAACAAATTGTATCAAGCCTAGATGAATTGCATAATGGCATCAAAGATGCTGATGAATTTCTGCAAATGGCTGAACTTGAAGAAGATGAAGAAACGCTTCAAATAGTTATTCAGGACTTACAACGCATACAAGGACTATTGGAAAAAATGGAATTCACCAAAATGTTTTCCAACCCAATGGATCCTAATAATTGTTTTCTCGATATTCAATCCGGTTCCGGTGGAACAGAGGCTCAGGACTGGGCAGAAATGATTCTGCGTATGTACTTGCGTTATTGTGAGAAAAAAGGATTTAGCACCAAATTATTGGAGTGTTCCGCTGGTGATGTTGCAGGAATTAAATCAGCAACCATAGAAATTACCGGCGACCATGCTTTTGGCTGGTTACGCACAGAAATTGGTGTACACCGCTTAGTGAGAAAATCACCATTTGATTCCAGTAACAAACGTCATACCAGCTTTGCAGCCGTATTTGTATCACCTGAAATTGATGATGATGTTGAAATTGAAATCGACCCTTCTGATTTGAGAATAGATGTTTATAGGGCATCAGGTGCCGGCGGGCAGCACGTAAACCGAACAGAATCCGCTGTCAGAATCACTCATATGCCGACCAATATCGTTGTTCAATGCCAGGATGATCGTTCACAGCATAAAAACAAAGCATCTGCAATGAAGCAATTGAAAGCCAAATTGTATGAAATGGAAATGCAAAAAAGAAGAGAAGAGTCACAAACTATGGAAGACTCCAAGGCTGATGTGGGCTGGGGTTCGCAAATTCGTTCTTATGTACTGGATCAGTCACGAATCAAAGATTTACGCACAGGAGTTGAGAACTCAAACACACAAGCTGTACTCGATGGTGATTTAGACAAATTTATTATTGCCAGTTTGAAACAAGGCTTATAAAATCAACCACTTTTAAATAACTCAACCAGGATTTGGGAAATGTCGGAAGAAAATCATTTAATTACTGAAAGAAGACAAAAATTACAATCAATTCGTGATGAAAAAGGAATTGCGTTTCCTAATGATTTCAGGCGAACTCATTTAGCATTGGAATTGCATGAGAAATACGGCGATATTTCAAAAGAAGATTTAGATCCTCAGAATATCGAAGTTTCTGTTGTTGGACGTATGATGAGTAAACGCGAGTTCGGTAAGGGTGGCTTTGCTGTTATCAAAGATGTGACTGAATCCATTCAACTTTTTGTCCAGCTCAATGGTGTTGGAGAAGAGAAGTTTAATGAATTCAAATCCTGGGATTTAGGCGATATTGTTGCGGCTAAAGGCACAATGTTTAAAACTCAAACCGGTGAGCTTTCTGTTAAAACCTCTGAAATCCGTCTGATTACCAAGTCATTAAGACCACTGCCAGATAAATTTCATGGATTATCCGATCAGGAAACCCGTTATCGCCAGAGATATGTGGATTTGATTATGAACCAAGAAAGTCGGGATACTTTCAAAGTACGATCAAAAATCATTTCACACATCCGTAACTTTATGGAAAACAAGAGTTTTCTTGAGGTTGAAACTCCAATGATGCATATCATTCCCGGTGGTGCTGCTGCCAAACCTTTTGAAACACATCATAATGCTTTGGATCTGACATTATATTTGAGAATTGCTCCTGAATTATTTTTGAAACGTCTCGTTGTCGGTGGCTTTGAAAGAGTTTATGAAATCAACCGTAATTTCCGTAACGAAGGTGTATCCACAAGGCACAATCCTGAATTTACTATGATGGAATTTTATTGGGCTTATGCTGATTATAACGATTTGATGGACATTACTGAAGAATTGTTTAAACAACTTGCTGAAGTTGCAACCGGTGGAACAATGATTGATTATCAAGGTCAAAAAATTGATTTTGGCAGTCCTTTTGCAAGAATCAGCATGAAAGACCTTGTGCTTAAACATAATCCGGAAATTTCTGCATCCGATTGCGAAAGCAGAGATGCATTAGCGACACATTGTGACAGATTGGGTATTCATGTTGAGGATAATTGGGGTAAAGGTCGTTTATTATCTGAAATTTTTGAAGAAACAGCGGAAGCGGAGTTAATTCAGCCGACATTTGTGATAGAGTATCCAACTGAAATCTCACCATTATCCCGTCGAAATGATATAAATCCTGATTACACAGATCGTTTTGAACTGTTTATTTCAGGAAATGAAATAGCCAACGGATTTTCCGAGTTAAATGATCCTGAAGATCAGGCAGAAAGATTCAAAGAGCAAGTCGCCAGTAAAGAAGCCGGCGATGATGAAGCGATGCATTATGATGCTGATTATGTTAGAGCTCTGGAATATGGAATGCCGCCGACAGCAGGTGAGGGTATTGGGATTGACCGGTTGGTGATGCTGTTTACAGATTCAGCTTCGATCAGAGACGTACTTCTGTTTCCTTATATGCGTCCTGAGGTGAGTTGAAGAATAAGATTTTTGGGATTGTTTTGATATGAGTTTCAACAATAGCAATAAAATTCGTTACTCCAGAAAACCCTTAACAACTTCTTGTTTGTTACTGAGGCAAGGTCGTTCCATAGTCATGGAAGTTAAAAATATATCGGCATCGGGTATTTTATTACAATACGATGAAGAAAATGATATTAAACTTCGTGTTGATGATTTTTGTGTTTTGGAAATCATTTTGAATAACAATTTCAATCTTCATGTTGAAGCTGATGTTGTCAGGGTGAGTGAAGAAGAAGTGGCATTGAAATTCATCAAAATTCCTGAAGAAAAGCAAATTCCATTGTGGGAATTGCTGGGTGAGCATGTTGACAGAATAGAAAAATAATTTGTCATTCTCTGAAATTTCCGCCTTTCTTCTGGCCTCAACCGTTCTGGCTTTTACGCCGGGTCCTGATATTCTATTTGTAATTGTCACATCTTTATCTCAAGGTTTCAGAACCACTTTTAAATTCATTCTGGGGCTCTCTTCAGGGGTTATTGTTCACACAACTTTAATCGTTATAGGAATTTCCACTCTTATTCGCCAATCCCATTACGGAGTTCATGTTTTACAGGTTTTTGCCGCGGGTTATCTATTGTGGTTGGCTTATAAAACTTACATTCATCGTTTGGACTCTATCTCTCTGAATAAAACAGATAAAGTTGAAAATTACTTTCTGAGAGGATTTTTCATGAATGTATCCAATCCAAAAGTGATGCTATTCTTTCTGGCTTTTTTTCCTCAATTTGCCAATCTTGAGAAAGATGGTTATCAGGTTCGTTTGATGATTCTGGGATTGCTTTTTATTGGTGTGACAATACTCGCTTTTTCTATCGTTGCTTGGATCAGCTCAAAAGGGCGCGAAAGATTAATTGAAAACCCGAAATTCAGTCATCGAATCTACTGGTTTGCAATATTGGTTTTTGTTGGAGTTTCTACTTTATTGATAATAGATATTTTTACTTGAGCCCTTAAAATCCAGTATAATCCGTTTACAATCATCAAAAAATTGTAAATGGATATCAAACAACTTTATAAACAAACCGTTTTGCAGCACAATCGTAATCCGCAGAACTACGGCACACCTGAAAATTTCACTCATAAAGCTGAAGGTCTGAATGCGATATGCGGAGACCAGGTTTTCGTGTACCTGAATGTTGTAGACGATGTCATTGAAAGCATTTTTTTTGATGGAGAAAGTTGTGCAATATCAACAGCTTCATCATCTTTAATGACGGAATTTCTAACCAGTAAAACAGTTCAGCAAGCAAAGGAATTATTTACGGACTTTTGCATATTGATGGATAAAAATAGCGGAATTGATTCAATGGAATCACTAGGAATTGTAAACACAATAGCCGGTGTTAAAAACTTTCCCGCAAGAATCAAATCTGCGACTCTATGCTGGCATGCAATGAATGCGGCTTTAGACGGTAAAGAGACGGCGACAACGGAGTAAAATATGGTAATCATTCCTACTGAAAAAAGATTTGACTGGAAACATGCTCCAATTATCCTGTTTAGCATAGTGGTTTTAAATGTACTGATATATTTTGGCTATCAGCATAATGATGACAAGAAAGTTTATTCAGCACTGAGTCGTTATAGTGAGTTGGGATTATTGGAATATGAATGGCCGGCGTATCGAGAATTTCTGGAATCAAAAAATGAAGATGAACGATTAGCTGAGGTTCAGGATTTATATAATAACTCTGAAAATCCGGATGCTTACTTTAACTTAATCTATGAAATTGTCACAGATACGGATTTTTTTCAATTCTTGCTTGATGCAAACTATCTGACAAGTTGGTCATCTGCTCGTAGAGAAATTAGTCAACAAATTGAATCTGTCAGTTCTATTTCGTATGGATTGATTCCAAAGCAAATGGATACTTTTTCTTTCATTAGTTATCAGTTTTTACATGGAAGTGCAATGCATCTGATTGGAAACCTGTTTTTCCTGATTGTCTGTGGATTTGCTGTTGAAGCAGCCATCGGACATTTGAAGTTTTTATTATTTTATTTAATTTCAGGTGTGGTCGGTGGATTACTATTTTGCTTTGTGGACCCGAATAGTAATATCCCGTTGGTTGGGGCCTCAGGTTCGATTTCCGGCATCATGGCAATGTATTTGGGAGTATTTCGATTTAAGAAAATCGAGTTTTTCTATTGGTTTTTTGTATTCGTCGGTTATTTCCGGGCTCCGGCTTTGCTGATTTTACCGTTCTATATCGGCAAAGAATTGTATGATTACTTCAATGATGTTGGCTCTAATGTTGCATTTATGGCTCACGCCGGAGGTTTTATTGCCGGTGCCTTAGCAATGATTGTGACATATTTGATTAACCCGAAGCTATTTAACATTGAATACATTGAGGAGGATCAATCATTACCGCAGGTACAGAAAGATATGGGTTTGGTGAATGATTTTATCTCTAAATTCAAATTTCAGTCAGCTGAAAAAGCTTTAGATGATGTGATGAAAAAGCATGGTCAAAATTTTGACAGATTGATTCTTAAATACAATCTTCAAAAGCTACTTTCAAATAATAAGCGACATGAATTAATGTTCAAAATTGCCAAATTACAGAACCTCAATGAGTCTCAACTCACTAAATTGCATAGTTTATGGGATGTTCATAAAGAGAGTATGATTGGAGTGAAAAAGGCGGATTTATACAACCTTGGCTATTTAATGGCGAACTCAACCCATTTTAAAGTTTCTGAAGAGATATTTGAAATTCTCAATAAGGATGAAGAAAAGTTTGATTTGTTAGTCAATCTTTCAAGAAAGCTATCTACTGTTTTTAGTCAAATCAATAATCCCGATAAAACGTCTCAATATAAACAATTAACCCAGCAACTCGAGTCGTAAGCCATGGAATTTTGTAAATATCATCCCGTAGAACCAGCATTTTATCGTTGTCAAAATTGTGATTATGAATGTTGCAGAGACTGTATAAATTCAGAAGATAGAACCGGGTTATCTCGTTGTTTTTTATGTAATCAACCTCTAACACCAATTTTAAATTCTGATACGATTACTCCATTTTGGCGTCGTTTATCGGAAAGTTTTAAATATCCGATGAATATGGATTCGCTCATGCTGATTGTTGGGGCAGCAGTTTTATTCACTTTAACTTCCTATTTACCATTCAGTCTGATTTTTCAATTGTTGATTCTTGGAGGATTGATTAAATACAGTTTTACTTGTTTGGAAAATACCGCCAAGGGTGAGTTAACAGCACCTGATATCACACAAGCTTATGGAAGTGGTTTTAAATTGGTTCTGCAGGTGATTTTTCTGAATATAGCTGTATTTTTTGTGATTGGTGCATCTTATGAATATCTTGGCAGCATGATTGGCAGCATGATTGCAGTGATTTTAATTGCCGGATTGCCGGCAATGATTATCAATTTCGCACTGACTGAAAATATCTTTGATGCTTTAAATCCTCTTTCAATGTTTCGTTTGATGTCATCTATCGGTTTACCTTATGGTTTAATTCTGGCTTTTATCTTAATCATGACCGGCTCTGTTGGTGTCATCAATCAATTTTTAATGAGTGATGATATCTCCTTAATTTCGATTATATTACAGTCTTCCGTGAGTAATTATTACATGGTTGTGATTTTTCACATTATGGGATACATGATTTATCAGTATCAAGAGGAGTTGGGTTTTGAAACACAACTGCCCGGTAATTTTCTTGAAAAAAGAAAATCGGTTGTTGAAAATGGTCTCACTCATATTGATATTTTAATTAAAGAAGGAAGATATGACGAAGCCGTCAATATTTTCAAGAATCTAAGCGAATCCTATCCGGATGATGAGAATCTCATTCAAAACTTCTTCGAGTTATTACTGGCAACCCGAGATAAAGAGACCATTCATAGCATCAGTGAAAAATATTTCAATTCATTGATAAATAAAGGAATTGACGATAAAGTTTCAATTGCTTTTCAAAGGATAAGTTCCGTCATTGATGGTTTTAAACCATTAACGGCGGAACAAAGATACCAAGTGGCCAAAATATTTCATAATAAAGGAAATTATAAACAATCGGTCTTTTTGATTAACGGAATTCATAAGGATTTTCCCAAACATTCAATTTTGGGAACAGCGTTTGTACTGATGGCAGACTCTTTGGATAATATGCCCAATATGCAATCTCAGGCTCAAAAATGTCGTGATTTTTCTAAAAAACTAGAGCTTTCGCAAAGTCAGATTGGTTAATAACGAATCCATCGCAAATTTGTAAGAATTGGAATTGGTGTAATTACTGAGTAAAGTAAATTGTATCAACCAATTACTTTTAAAAATAATTCCTTTAGTTACCATTTTATAGTCTTTTATAGCTTTAGAATTTGTCAAAGTGGTTGTGATAGCTTTGCCGGAGGATAAGTTGAAAATATTGAGATTGATAGCCTTTTCTCTTGAACCTTTGACATATCTGCTTGCAGATAATTGTAGTAATTCAATCAATTCTTGTTCAGTAAATTGTTTATTATCCGGATAAATAAAGTCGATTTTGAGCGAGATATCAGAATCAAGGAAGCGAATGTGTAGGAATTTATTATCGTAAACTTTCTTGAATATCTTCCAGTTCAATAAAGCCTTTAATGAAATTTGATAATTTTTTACTGTTTCATAAATGATTTGAGACGAGTTGTTGTCCGAGCTAATTTCACTGATAGATTTATACTGAATAGAACTCATATAAGATGGAGCACTATTAATTGATTTTTTGATGTTATCTTTTTTATTCGATTTGGCCTTTTTGCAAGATTGTTCTTGATAGGAAATGGTTCCATTCTCCATTATACAACGATGAATTTGTTTAGGTTCTTTCGAAAATCCGTTTGAAATCAAAAGTGTAAGAAACAGGAATATTTTATTTCTTACTAAAATCATGATGGATTCTTAATGAACAGCAGCTATGAAAGGAGATTGTTGAACGATTTGAGCTTCAACATCAAGAAGCTCATTCAGTCGTTTTTTGACGCGTTGCTCATCGTAGTATTTATAGGCAAGTTCAATAAATAATTCAAAATGTCGGTACTCAGCTGCTGCTAAACGCTGATAAAAATCTTTAATTTTTGATTCTGCCAATGCTTCACCGACAATTCCGAATCGTTCGGCACCTCGTTTTTCTACGATGCTAAACATCAGCAAACGATCCAAAAGATAGTTTTTGGGATCTTTTTTTAATGCCTTCATGAATGAGCCAATATAAAAATTGGTCGTATCCGGCTTTTGTTGTAAGCCTCTTTTGAGCATGATTTTAATGACTTCACGAAAATGAGCCATTTCTTCCATTGCCAAGTCAGTCATATCACGAACTATATGCTCTTTATCGGGATAATGAACAACCATGGAAAGTGCCAACATCGCTGCTTTTCGCTCATTGGCCGCATGGTCGATTAAAAATTCATCAAAATCCGCCATAACGGCTTCAATCCAACGAGAATCTGTTTTGCATTTGAGCTCGTAAGAGTACATTCAAAAGAACTAGAGAACGTGTCTTTCTGCAATTTGTTTTTTAATTTCCGCAATCGCTTTGCCCGGGTTCAGTCCTTTTGGGCAAGTATTGCTGCAACTCATGATTGTATGACATCGGAATAATTTGAACGGATCTTCCAGTTCTTCCAGTCTCTCGCCGGTATGTTCATCTCGCGAATCAGCAATCCAGCGATAAGATTGCAATAATACAGCCGGGCCGAGGTAGCGATCGCCATTCCACCAATAACTCGGACAAGATGTTTGACAACAAGCACATAAAATACATTCGTAAAGTCCATCGAGTTTTTCTCTATCTTCAATGGATTGAAGTCTTTCAGCATCCGGTAATGGTACTGAATCCGTTTGAATCCAAGGTTGAACAGAAGCGTACTGTGCATAAAAATGTGACAAGTCAGGGACTAGGTCTTTGATAACTTCCATGTGTGGAAGAGGGTAAACCGCAATTTCATCACCCTTGCAGTCTTTAATTGATTTCGTACAAGCTAAAGTGTTAGTGCCGTTGATATTCATCGCACAGCTTCCGCAGATTCCTTCACGGCATGAACGTCTGAAAGTTAAAGTGGTGTCAATCTCGTTTTTGACCTTGATTAGAGCATCCAATACCATTGGTCCGCAATTATCCAAATCAATTTCGTAAGTGTCGGTTCTTGGATTCTCTCCGCTATCCGGATTCCAGCGATAAACTTTCAGTTTTTTGATGTTACTAGCACCTTCAGCCTTGAAGTAACTTCCTTTCTGAACTTTTGAATTTTTCGGTAAACTAAACTGTGCCATTTTAATAAACTCTCTTTGCAGGTGGAATGACTTCACATTCGTCAGTTAAAGTGTTCATGTGAACCGGACGATATTGAAAACTGACATTATGCTTTTCGTCAAAATAAGCCAGCGTGTGTTTCATCCAGTTTTCATCATCTCTGTCTGGACAATCTTCGCGGGCATGAGCTCCGCGTGATTCCTCACGGTTTTCAGCACCCATAATTGTAACCTTGGCTTGTGCCATTAGGTTTCTGAGTTCCAGTGCTTCAATTAAATCCGTATTCCAAATGAGTGAACGGTCTGTAATTTTCAGGTCAGCATATTTTTCCACAATTTGACTTACCAACTCACAACCGGACTGAAGTGTTTCTTGCGTTCTGAATACGGCAGCATGTTTTTGCATGGTTTGCTGTAATTCCAAACGTAAATCAGCAGTCGAGCTCTTACCGTCAGCATTGCGGATTTTATCAAATTCTGAGATGATTTTATCAACTGCATCAGTTTGTAAATCTTTGTGCTTGGTACCGGGTTTAATTGTCTCTGCACATCGGTGTGCTACAGCACGTCCAAATACAACAATATCAAGCAAAGAATTGGAACCAAGTCGGTTAGCTCCATGAACTGACACACAGGCAGCCTCACCAATAGCGTATAAACCTTTAACCACAGAATCGGGATTGTCACCAACCAAGTTCACAACTTCGCCATGATAATTGGTCGGAATGCCACCCATATTGTAGTGAACGGTTGGAAGAACCGGAATGGGTTCTTTGGTTACATCGACACCGGCAAAAATTTCGGCTGATTCAGCAATTCCCGGTAATCGTTTCTCGATAACTTCAGGTCCAAGGTGTTCCAAATGCAGGTGAATATGATCTTTATTCAGACCAACACCACGTCCTTCATTAATTTCAATCGTCATTGCACGACTGACAACATCACGAGATGCCAAATCTTTGGCAGAAGGTGCATATCTTTCCATGAAACGCTCACCTTCGGAATTAGTTAAAAACCCACCTTCACCACGCACACCTTCGGTAATTAAACAACCGGCTCCGTATATTCCTGTAGGGTGAAATTGTACAAATTCCATATCTTGCAATGGTAATCCGGCACGCAATACCATTCCGTTTCCATCACCGGTACAAGTATGAGCCGAAGTACATGAAAAGTAAGCTCGTCCATAACCACCTGTTGCCAGAATGACTGCATGACCACGGAATAAATGCAATCTACCATCCGACATATCCAAAGCGATAACACCTTTGCATTCACCGTCTTCCATAACTAAATCTATGGCAAAGTATTCAATGAAGAAGTTGGCATCATGTTTTAATGATTGCTGATAAAGAGTGTGCAATATGGCGTGGCCGGTTCTGTCGGCAGCCGCACAAGTTCTTTGAGCGGGTGCTCCTTTGCCGTATTCTGTGGTCATACCACCAAATGGTCTTTGATAAATTTTTCCGTCTTTTGTGCGAGAAAAGGGCACGCCTTGATGTTCCAATTCAATCACAGCCGGTACAGCTTCTCTACACATGTATTCAATCGCATCCTGATCGCCTAACCAATCAGAACCCTTTACCGTATCGTACATGTGCCAACGCCAATCATCTCTGCCCATGTTTCCCAATGAAGCACTCATTCCACCTTGTGCAGCGACAGTATGTGAACGGGTAGGGAACACTTTAGTCACACAAGCAACAGACAAGCCTTCCATCGCCAATCCCATTGTTGCACGCAATCCTGCACCACCGGCACCAACGACAACCGCATCAAATTTGTGTTCTACAATTTTATAACCGAGCGAGTTATTTGTTTTCGTTTCTGACATAATCAAGTCCTTAAGATACTAATTTGAAGAGTGAAAAGACGGATGCAACTATCATTGCAAAAATGGCAAATTTAAGTAATACCAGTAGTATGAGAGACATTTTTTTATTTCCGACATAATCTTCGATGATAACTTGTAGTCCTAATGCTCCATGAAAAACCACTGTGGTTACAAATAACGTCATTAGGATAGCCGGTGCTGGATTATGTAACCATAAAATCAATGTGTCGGGATGTAGATTTTCCATGGAAACCATGGAATAAACAAACCAAAACCCTAAAGGAACCATTAAGACAGCGGTTAATCTTTGAGCCCACCAATGCCCAAAGCCGTGTTTAATTGAACCCAAACCTTTTACTTTTTTTGTATCTGAACGATATTGCATTTTAAACTCCTAATGTCCAAACCAGTATGGTTAAAACTGTTGAAACAAGGATAACAGTTATACCTGAACGATTGATGCACTCCACCTTCAATCCGTTGGCCGTATCCCACAACAGATGACGCATGCCATTAAAAAAGTGGTAGAAAAATGTAAAGGTCCAACCAATAAGAAAAACTTTACCAATGGAAGTGGTAAAGAAAGAGTAAATAGTGATTGCCAAGCCTGAGTTAAATGCTAAGGCCAATAACCATAATACGAGTACGAATGCTCCGGCTGTTAAAGCGAGACCTGTTAAACGATGAAGAATAGAGAGTCTGGCTGATAACGGCAGTTTATAAATCTGTAAATGAGGAGATAGTGGTCGGTTAGAAGATTTCATTCAATCAACTCCTTAATTTTTGAGTGTTTTGATAACATATCTTTGAGTTTGAAATATTGATTCTGCGATAAAATAAATATTGCGCTTTCAAGAATTTAACGACTGCGATATTATAATGGATTCTGATGATAGCCGTAAGGATTTTTTTGTGACAACAACAGATAGTGTAAAAAATTTGATGTTAATCAACTCAATATGTTCATGTATTAGATTTACAGGCGAGGGTATCGAAACTTTTCTAAATAACTTAATTCTTTCCGATGTTAAGGCTATTTCTACAAATGTTTTTCAATATAGCGTCTTGTGCAATCCGAAAGGTCGGGTTATCAGTAGTTTTTGGATTTACAAAAGTTCTGCATCAGATTTTTTGTTAATTTGCCCGCAAAACATGACAAGCGTCTTGATTGACTTTTTCAATATGCGTAAATTTCGGGCAAAAATTAGCATCGAAGAAGTTGGGATTCAAGTTGCTATTAGTAATGATGATTTGACTCTCGTTGAAAATGGTCAGCATGAATGTATAGATGAAGATGGCTTTTACAATTATTTATTTTCACAGGGTTTACCTTGGATTGATGTCAAAAATACAGAGAAATTTATTCCACAACATCTCAATCTGGATCAACAAAGTGGGGTTATGAGTTTCAAAAAAGGTTGTTATCCGGGTCAAGAAATTGTAGCGAGAATTCAATATCTTGGAAAAATTAAAAAAAGAATGAAATTATTGCAAAGTATAGAAATTAGTATTTTGCAAAACCTTTCAGATGATACGGAGTTCGTTTCACCGGTCATTTATAATACTTCCAAGGATACTTGTTCTGTTCAAATAATTGAATCATTATAACAATTAATTTCCACAACTTAAAATTGAATTAAAAACAATGAATTGTAACAGTTATTTAAATTGTTTCCGAAGTCAAATATTGATTTGTTCTGTCTAATATGGTAAGAATGTAATCTAAAATAAATGCAAAATAGGGCGACAAATTATGCAATTAATAATAAAACCAAAAAAAGGATTTGTGTTCTTAAATTTATTAATGGCTTTTGCCATTCATGCTGAGCGTTACACATTAGTCATTGAACCAACTTACCCGATTGAACAGGGTCGAGAAGTTTATGAACCATTGCGCCAGTGGCTCAACAAAAAAACAGGTCATGATTTTGAAATTATCATCGACAAAAATTATTATTCCTATTGGCGAAGTGCTAATGGTAGCCGTAACCCTGACTTCACACTGGATGCCTCGCATGTAGCTGCTTTCAGAGCTCAGAAAAAGGACTATAAGTATGTTTTAACAACACAGGAGCCTTTATCTTTTCACCTAGTTTGTCTGGATGAACCTTATGATGGTGAAACTGTTCAGGAGTTTTTGGTCAATAAAAGAATTGTTATGTTGCCTAGCCCCAGTTTGGCTACTGTTTATTTTAACAGATGGTTTACCGACTTGTTTTCAGCTCCTAGCAAAGAAGTAACAGCACTATCATGGCAAGAAGCTGTTGAAATTGTGTTTGATGGAAGTGCGGACGCAGCGATTGTTCCCAACTGGATGTTTGATTTATATCCCAACTTTGCTTCATTACTAGAAAGCGACAGTATTCCCGGTTCGACTTTTATGGCATCAACCAATGTACCGGATAATGTTGTTAACCAATTTAAGAATGCTTTGATGCAACTGAATGGAAATGATGAGGCGTATGATGTTCTGATAGAACTCAATACCAAAGGATTTAAAGAACCTAACCCAGAAGATTATAAAGAGTTGATGAAGTTATTGCCGGGTGTTTATTAAATAAGAGCTTGATTAACCAGTTAAGGTAGGGCGACGATATAGCAGACCCAGCCGGCATCAGCCGTTCCGATTTTTGTTGGCTGGAATACTCCATCTCCTTCACCACTTTCTTCATCGGTTCCTTCCCAATAGATATCAACTTGAGAAAAACCGGCTTCCAATAATAACTCTTGTAACTCTGGTAATGTCCAGAGTCTCCAATAATAGGAAAAGGCTCGATTGACTTGTTCACCTTTGTCTGTTTTGAAATGGATATAGCATTGCATTTGTGAATTGATAGGGTTAAATGTGGCTTGTTCCCAAATATATGTAAATCCTTCACATTCTCTTTCCTCAGTTAATTCTTTAGCGGCCTCATAACCACCAAATGCATCCAGAAAAAAGATTCCGGTTGGTTCTAGGGAGTTTTTTACAGATACAAAATAATCTTTCATGGTTTGGCGTTCCATAAACAGAAAATAGCTAAAATTCATTGCTAAAATCACATCCATTTTGGTAATGCCTGAGTATCTGACATCGGTAATTTTATAAGTGAGATTTTCCGGATGATTGAGTTGAGAGCGGACATTATCAATTCCCCATTGCACAACTTCTTCATCAAAATCAATAGCCCATGCTTTGTTTTTCTTATTTCGTTTGATCCATTCTGCTGATGTTTGACCGGTTCCGGAGAAATCTTCACGAAGAAAGCGTGCTTCATTTCCTCGTATTTCTTTATACGTTGCTTCTACAAAATCGATTTCAGCTTCAACACACTGAACCGATTCCTGATACATTTGATATTTGTCCTTCTTACTTGTCATGAAATTTTAATCAGAGTTTAACGGAGAATTCGATTTCAGCAAAATTCGCGCTGTCATCGATAAGAGTAACTTTATACGAACCGGATTTTAATTCAGATAGCAGTAATTTGCTATCATTTTCGTTTTGAAGTTTGCCGTTTACAAA
Organism: Lysobacterales bacterium; assembly: GCA_020442665.1. GTDB lineage: Bacteria > Pseudomonadota > Gammaproteobacteria > Xanthomonadales > Marinicellaceae > NORP309. Next base: position 9,306 of record JAGRJP010000057.1, on the reverse strand, counting down.
CCAATAGTTTTTACCATTTGAGCCTAAAGATTCAAGCATTACCCCAGGCATCGAAGATGAATATGCTTCAGGAAATAGCACGGAATTATCGTGTATTCCTCTGATTTCTAAAGAATTTGTAACTTGGATGGTTTTGCATTTGTCGCTGTAAGTAGGTAAATAAGTATTACGTCTTAATGGTTTGGGAATCCAAGGCTCAAGTATGCGTGGCCATACAACATATTCTTTGGTTTCAATTGACTCAGGCTGACAGTGTGGTAATACCCGAAATCCTGTGGCTTTATCTGTCTGAACATAAATTATTGAATCTTCTGCATTGTTTGAATTTGAGTTTAGAGTTGGTGGTGCTAAGTCATCAATTAAAAAAGCCTGTTTTTGAATATGACAATACTTTTTTCTTTGAGAAGCCAACTTTGTTCCCAATGGCCAGCATATAACCTCAGATCGTACATTGAGTGGTTGTTCAATGTTCTGTTTATATTGTTCCGGTAATATTGAATATATTCTTTGCAATAAAGGGACAGCCGTCTGCCTTCCGCTATTATTTTCAACCGGTGTACCATCTGCATGACCGAGCCAAATTGCAATGGTGACTTTTTTATTGACAGCAATCACCCAAGAGTCTCTTGAGCCATAACTAGTCCCTGTTTTGAAGGCTATATCGTCGTGAGATTTAAATTGCCTTGAGTTGATTGGTTCGAGTGAAGACTGAGAGAGTATGTTTTGTATCACCCAAGCACTCGATTCGCTTAAAACAGGATATTCTGTGAATTCATCATCAACTGTAAATCTTATTTTGCCCGATTTTCCGTTTCTACCGAGGCTGGAGAATAGGCCTGCGAGTTCTTGCATATTCACTCCACCACCGCCTAATGCAATTGATAAATTCGGTTTGGCTGAATCCGGTAAGGATAAATTTAAACCGGCGTTTATCATTTTGGCATAAAACTTCTCTGAACTGATTTCATTTAGAACTTGCACAGCCGGCATATTGAGTGAACGCAATAGTGCTTGAGTGGTACTAACAGCTCCATGAAACATATTATCGAAGTTTTTCGGGCGATATCCCTCAAAAGACTGAGGAACATCAAATAGAAGTGATTGTGAGTGAATAATACCTTCATCCAAAGCGATTCCATAGATAAAAGGCTTGAGAGTCGAACCCGGTGATCGAACGGACTGAATCATATCAACATACCCGTTACGATTATGGCTAAAAAAGTCAGCGCTACCAATATACGTAAGAGTATTTAGAGTTTCATTATCAATCATTAGAACAGAGGCACTGAGTTTTTCAGATATGGACTCAATGTAATTTTTAACCAAAATTTCAAGCTCTGTTTGAAGTTTAATATCAATGGTTGAATGAATAATTTGTTGTTGGTGAAATTGTTGAGCTAGTCGGCGCGATAGATGTGGGGAAAGCATTGGGTTACGATTGAGCTCGGAATGAACAGGCTCTTGTATGGCGCCATTGATTATTTTTTCTGACCAAATATTTTGTTCTTTTAAACGATTTAACAATTTATTTCGAGCCGTTTCCGCTTTCTGTGGATATTTATCCGGACGAAATCGAGATGGTGATTGTGGCATTACCGCTAATAAGGCAGCTTCTGAATGTGTCAGTTCGTTTGCATTTTTACCCAAATATGTGAAACTGGCTGCCTGAATCCCTTCAACTGTTCCTCCAAATGGGGCATAATTTAAGTAATATTCAAGAATTTCGTCTTTGCTTAAGTGCCATTCCAACTGTAACGCCATGAACATTTGTTGAATTTTTCCACTTAATGTTTTTTTATGTGGTTTGAGTATTCGGGCAACTTGCATAGTTAGTGTTGAAGCACCGGAAACTGCCTCTCTGTGCCAAATCCATTGTCCAAATGCTCTTAGTACTGCCAAGGGGTTCACGCCAAAATGTTTATAGAAATAACGATCTTCGTATTGAATCAGGGCTTCCAAATAGAGTGGTGAAACCTCTGTAATTGAAACCGGATATCGCCAGATTCCATTGGAATCAGGAAATGCTCGTAAGATATGACCATCTTTATCAACCACGATTTGAGCAAAACTTCTTTTATTAAATTCTTCAAGTGGAAGAGGGTATAATCGGTCTAATAGCAGAAAAATGACAAATAAAACCAGCACCGTTAGAGCTAGTCTCTTAAACCATTTTTTTAGCTTGATTTTCCACATGTTGATATTCTAACTAACAGATGTGTTGATAGTGTGGCAATTAATGGCTTTTAAATTCTTTTTGTTTTACTTGGTATCCGTTTGATTAAAATAGATATACATTGCAACGAACAAAATCGCTGGAATCCAGAACAACTTTGTCAGAATCCCTGTAATAATATATGTAAGAAAGACAATGAGTTTACTTTGATTTGTGAACCTCGCTATTTTTAGGGAGAATAACACTACAATTAGGAATATCAACTCAAGCCATAATTGCGCCATATTTGTGAACTAATTCCACTTATTGATGTGGTAAAGATTCTAATTTGTAAGGAATATCGATTCTTTCCCAAGAAATGCTATCATTACCTGCTTGGTATCTAATATCGACACTAAGCTTACCATCATTGTCCGATCCAGAATTATCATATAATGTTAATGATAAATTACCAGCACTTGAGCCCACCAATGTTATTGGTTGTTCATATCTTGCATAGCCTTTGTATTCAATCATTTCAATTGTTATTGGCTCTCCTATTACAAAATTGGATTGCTGACCTTGAACCCAACGTGGTTTGCCATCTTCGTCATAATAAAAAATTGTAGCAACAATTACATCATTTCTAAAAGCTAATGATACACCCCAACCACTATCTGAACTTCCTGCCCACCAAAGCCCACCAAAATCAATTGATGGGTAGTATGTTTCAGCAATTATGGGTTCAAGGCACCATTGCCCTGTTTCATCTCCAAGTTGCCATGTAACTATCGCATTATTAGCTTTTCTAGTAACTCCGTCATTACAGGGTGCAGAATTAACTACAGATGCATTAAAATCCATATTTAAAATATTTGTACCAATTGACTCATCAATTACGAATGAACCATATGTTCCTGGCACACTTGATCTAATATAATTAGTCCTTAAAAGTGTATCATTATCCATATTGTTATTTAAAATTCCGTTATTCAAAGTTGTAAGTGAAGTATACCACTCCGAATTACCATCCTCGCCGTAGGTATAAAAAATAGTAAAGTACAAATCTGATCTATTTATATTTTCTATAACAAAGCCATGGCCACTATGAGTTCTATCATAATAATAGCCAGGTTGAATTTTATTGGTATTAACTGTACAGGAGTTAGGGACTTGAACATTTGGATATTTAATACTGTCAATATAAAATCCTTCCATCTGTACTCCAGGGTCAGTAGACAGACGCCATCTTATTTTCACATCTTGACCAGAATAAGCAGATAAGTCGTGGCTGAATGGTTGGAAGTATGTATTACTGCCGCTAAATGCTCCGTGTGTGCTTGGATAACCACAGGCATTTACAGGATTTGTAGTTGTTTCAGAGAAATCGCCGGGATATCCACCATCTGGAGGCAAATCGGACCATGTTTGTCCGTTATCTGTAGAAATTTCGACAACAACACCATCCCAGTTTTCTTCCAGATTAAACCGAGCTTTATATTCTATTGAAGGATTAGCAATGCCTGAAAGAGGAATTGTATTGGTTACTATTTCACCGCATGTATTTGCAGGATAACCGGAATCGGGCTCACCGGTTTTGTAACTCAACTCACCATCAGCTGAGCGATTAGAAACAATTTGCCACGGAGTAATTAAATTCATTATTGAGATATTATCAACATCTTCCAATAAATTACCATCACTGTCAACGAAGCCATTTCCTACCGCTTTGCCCAATACTTTAACTGATCCTGAAGACTCATTCCCTCCATTTGGGCCATTTCCTGAAGAGCTATTATCTTCCGCCCTGACAATATAAAAAACTGGAATATCAGGTGCAAAGATATCATCAAACGAAGTAGAGGTAACTGTTTTTAAGAGATTTTCAGCAGATGGAATGAAATTAGGGTCCTCAGAGCGGTAAATGTTGTATTTGATATTTGGACTTGATGAGCAATTGCTTGTTGCCGAATTCCAATGTAATTCGGCATGACACATATTGCCAACATTATCAACTATCTCAACTGAGCTTTGATTAAATGTAGGAGGAGTGTCGCAAGCCTGAGCAGATAAAACTTCAGCACAACTATTTGACAATGAACCTAATTGTTTATGCTGTGAGGGTCTAACTTTATAAGCATAACTTGAACCTCCATGAGTACGAAAGTCGGTAAAACTATTGGACTCAGAACGACCTGCATAGCGGGCTTTACTGAAATCAGCTGTAGAACATGTTCCCTCTACACGGTAAACTTCAAAGTAATCAGCATTACTTCCACCGTTCCAACTAATTTCAACTCCATTATTTCCTATCATTTCAGCGTTGAGTCCGGATGCAGAAGTTAAACTTCCGGGATTAGCGTTTATATTATCAAAGTGACCTGTAGCAACTAATGCAAAGCCCTGTCGGAAGGAATTGGAATCGCCATTACCGGGAATATCAGCCCCTTTGACTGTAATTGTATAAACCCCTTCTGCAGGATTTTTTAATTTCACTTGCTCGACTGTATTGATAGTATCAAAACTTCCATCACTTGAAGATTGTGCAACATCTGAAAAGTTGTTGCCTTTGTATTTAGTATTTCCTAATTGGACTTCTAAGTCGAGATTATTGACAAGCGTTTTACCACCTCCTGAAGTTGCAGCAACATCGTACCATGCAAGGGTGACGGAGAACTCTTTATCACTTTTCACACCGAGTTTAAATTCATAAGTTTCATTCGTTTTTAGTCCGTTGTCGTTTTCAACCTCCCAAACTCTGAGCTGCTTACTACTATCGTTAAACATAATAGAATTTGATAGATTAACTCTTCCCCAACCCACATTTTTATTGAAATGTCCACCTGAAGTACCTGCACCATTAATCAAAGTGGCTTTCATTAAAGGTCCTGTTGGGATATGTGAATCTGCAGAATTTTTTTGACCAGAAGGATAAAATCCATCTGTGAAGTATTGTCGGAGTAATGCAGAGGCACCTGCAGCAATTGGTGTAGCCATCGAAGTCCCTGATTTCGTTGTACGGGCAGCCGGTGAAATAGAGGTGGTGTTTTCTGAATCATTCTGTGCTGATTCTACACTGGATCCGGTAGTTGCAATGTCTGGTTTGATTCTGCCATCATCTGTTGGACCACGGCTTGAGAATGTGGCAACAACAGAAGCATTGCCGTGTCCTAATGCGCCAACTGTCATAGCATTTTTAGAATTGCCCGGTGAACCAATAGTATTTGAGGCAACTCCGTCATTACCTGCAGCAAACAAAATGAGCATATCTTCATATTCACGAAGATGTCTGTCCAGATACAAGTCAGAAATAGTATATGCACCATCTCCATCAGCACCATAAGAGTTTGAATGGATTCTAGCTCCTGCATTGTAGGCTTGCTGCCACATTGGATAGCTGCCTTGCCCTGTTAGCGCACCTTCGTCATCCTCGTCTTCACCACCAATATCCTGGAAAAGAATCTGAGCATTTGGCGCCATACCATCGTCATTATCATATCCGGATGAACTCGGTGATGAAATGCGACCTGCAGGGCCATTTGAAATGGAATCCAATCTATCCGCCGCAACTGAACCTGTCACATGGGTTCCATGTCCGGATTCATCATAGGCAAGTGCCCCCGGCATGACAAAGTATCCAATCACTTTACGGTTCGGATATAATGTGCCTAATGTTGGAGGATTAGTTGACTCTGCTGATGTAACTTGATGCGTTATACTCGTTCCATTATTATAATGTACAAACCAATCCTCATCTGAATCCAATCCGCTATCTGCAACACCAATAATTTGTCCGGTACCAAATAGACCTTTATCCCAAATTGGGGTATTGATTGGAATATAATCATCATCAGCAGGACGTCCGCCTGAATCTGCATTAGCTTGTATAGCAGAAACTGCTTCAGTATTAGCGAACTTCATTGGTTTGACAATATCAACGAATCTGACTTCATCAATTTGTGCTAACGATTGGATGGATTGAAGAATGTATCTATTTTGAATTTTTAAAAAGACCTCATTGCTTTCGGTTTTTCTTAAAAGTTCAGCATTTGGGAGAAATTTGCGAATCAATACCTCAAGTTTAACATTCGGATAATTTTCAAAAACTGATACAACTAACTCATAGTCTAACTGAGGTTTAAGATTTTTTTCCCACAAATGCGGAGGAATTTTGAAATTAGATTGATAAGCACCAATCCAACGAATATATTTATCACCTTCAATGGACTGCAACTCTTTAGAATTGGCAACAATAAAAGCATTATTGGGCAAGTAGGATAAAACTTTAACCCCTTTTTTGATTAACCATCGAGAGTCCGCTTTACCATCATGAAACTGTACGATAGAGTAATTGCCAGACACTTTTTCAGCAACTTTTGACTCCGAAAAACTCAGTTTCTCTGTTAAAGGATCAAATACTCCAACAGAAAGTAGTAATTGATTTTCAGAAGCATTTTTTATTTTATCCACAGAAGGAAATCCGGCTTTAAGAATTGTTTTTTCGGCAGAATTTACAATTCCTGAGATTACAAAAGTTCCTAAAATTAAAAATAAATATTTTTTCATCACATACATACAGTTAACACATAGTCGAAAAAGTATAATAATATTCGTCATAAATAACAATGTTCTGTTATTGAAAGCTGAATATATGTCATGTAAAATCCGACAACACATCGCAATATCTCATCACTGATAATGAAAAACCGAATTATTTTGCACTACGGGGAATTAACCCTGAAAGGTTGCAACCGACAGACTTTTGTAAAAAAATTGCGAATCAACGTTCGTCATAAAGTTAAAGCGCTCAATCTTAATTGGGATGTCAAGTCAATTCACGACCGTATGTTTATTGATATTCCGGAAGATTTTTCCGGAGATATTGATTTTATTGCAGCTAAATTAGCTGAAGTTCCGGGAGTAGCATGGCTTAGTCGTGTGTATTGGTTTTCGGCAAAGAAATATCATATTTTTGAAGGAAAACCAGATTTGCAAGAGGCGGAAAATCTGATTGAAAATTTAGCAAACGACAATTACAAGGAAGGAAAAAGTTTTGCTGTTCGTGTCAAACGCTCTGATAAAAGATTCCAACTCAGTTCCAGAGATTTGGAGATTCAATTAGCAACTGTTATTTTGAAAAATACAGAATGGAAAAATGTGGATTTAAAACACGCTGATCAGTATTTCTATGTGGATATTTCATCACGAGGAATGGCAATTCACACCAACAGAATACAAGCAATTGGTGGATTACCTGTATCTTCGACAGGAAGAATCATGTGTTTGCTTTCCGGTGGTTTTGACTCGCCAATTGCAGCGTATCTGACGGCAAAAAGAGGATGTAATGTGGATTTTATTCATTTTACTGCAAGTAATCTACAGTCTTCAAAATTAGAAGAGTATAAAGTTTCCAAAATTGCTAAACGAATTAGTGAATTTGCCGGAAAAGTGAGGTTGTTTCTGGTTCCTTATACCCATTTTGATCTGGCACTAATGGATCAAAAGCTGGAGTATGATTTGATATTATTCCGACGTTTTATGGCTCGGGTTGCTGAGAATTTAGCACTACAAGTTCATGCTCAATGTTTGGTAACCGGTGATAATTTAGGTCAAGTTGCTTCGCAAACGATGGAAAATATCGTTAGTATGACAAAATCGGTTGATATGCCAATTTTAAGACCCTTACTAACTTACAATAAAGGCGAAATTGTGGAAATATCACGAGAACTTGATTTGTTTGATATTTGTGTTGAGCCTTACAAAGATTGTTGTGCGTTAATTAGCAACTCACCCAAAACAAAATCACTCCATGAGAAATTGAATAATATTGAAAATGCTGCATTTGACGATTATGATGAGCTGGTCAAAGAAACATTAAAAGAAATGCAGGTTGTTGCATATCAATTTGGAAACAAGATAGATTATGTCTGGAATTAATATTCGCGATGTTCAACCACAAGATAACGATGCACTCAATCGTCTGGTGCATGTTACTTTGGAAGAATTTGGTGCTTGTGGCGATGGATTTGCCATGGCTGATGCGGAATTACTCGATATGTACTCCAACTACCAAAAAAAAGGAAAGCATTATTTTGTCGTTGAATTAAATGGACAAGTTCTTGGTGGAGCTGGAATTGCTCCTTTGGATGGTGAAGAAGACTCAGGGATTTGTGAATTAAGAAAAATGTATTTCTTTCCTGAGTTAAGAAGTCAGGGCGTTGGTAAAACTTTAATTGATCAGTGCATTGAAAAAGCGAAAGAAATGGGCTATCACTCAATGTATCTTGAAACAATTCATGAAATGAAAACAGCTCAAAAGCTTTATCGGAGTAGGGGTTTTGAATATCTCCATGAAAGAATGGGCAACACAGGGCATCATGGTTGCCCTGTATTTATGCTCAAAAAATTGTAATCTGTTTTTTTTAAAAATCTAATGGTGGAATACAGCCTTGTTGCTGGATAAACACAAAACCTATTAATAATGGCAATACAACCATTGCCTGATCTCTGATTTCCTTAAATCCAACAATTGTGGCTATTACTCTTGCAACTAAAATTATTGTAAAGACCTTTGGCGCTGAGCTGAGAAAATACATCACCAAATACCCCCAAATAATCGAAGAAATGACTAAACATAATTGTGAAATGATAAAAGTCGCTTTAGTTGATAGACTTTTTGAAAATATATTTGTTTGAATAACAAGGCTTAATAAACTGACAGCAACAGCTATCCACAGGATTCCTGAGAATCCTACAAAATAGGTATATGCAAGTGCTGAAATGATTTCTACGATATGAAAAAAATATCGTCTTTTGGGTAAAGTTGAATCGTTATGGTTCTCTTGGAAATTTTCTGTCATCATTTTTTAAACAAATTAATTAAGTATTCTAGCAGATTATAGTGATAAAATGACCGAATAATCATTTCGAAAGTAAAAACAATGAAATTATACAGCTATTGGCGTAGCACGGCTGCCTACAGAGTCAGAATTGCATTAAATATCAAAGGATTGGACTACGAATACTGTCCAGTACATTTAGTTAAAAATGGTGGAGAACAATTTTCGCAAGAGTATAAATCCATCAATCCACAAATGCTGATACCCTCATTGATTACTGAAAATAATGAAGTTATTACCCAATCATTGGCAATT
>JAGRJP010000056.1 GCA_020442665.1 Lysobacterales bacterium | reverse complement strand
TTGCTTCTCTGCAAACACCACCGCAACTGCGGTGATCACCTGATGTCTTCGACCTGATAAGTTGGATAATATTTCAATCGCATGTTTTTCATTGTCGGGTTTTCCGAGAATTTGGTCATCATAAACCACAACTGTATCTGAACCTAAAACCGGCAAATTCTTTTCTGATAGTGACCAACCGGCTTGGGCTTTTTGCAAAGCCAAGCGATTGCAATATTCCAAAGGAATTTCGTTCAGATATACAGACTCATCAATATCAACCGGCATACAATCTGGTACCATTCCAATTTGTTCCAGCAATTGCTTTCGCCTCGGAGATTGAGACGCCAGAATTATTTTTTGACCATCAAAAATCATGTTATTCTCTGTGGTATGGATGATTGGATAACAAACTGTAAGCTCGGTAAATTTGTTCCATAAGGATTACCCGAACTAAAGGATGCGGAAATGTCAAAGCGCTCAATGACCAAGTCTTGTGAGCTTGTTTTTTTATGTTTTTATCAACACCATCAGCACCACCAATAATGATAGCGATATCGTCTCCATTCATTTGCCATTGGCTAATTGATTCTGATAAATGACGAGTGGAAATCATTTTGCCTTTTTCATCCAGCAAAACAATTTTTTCATTGTTTTTAACGGAGTCCAAAATAGATTGTGCTTCCATTTGTCTAGCTTTATCGGTCGATATGGATTTGCTTCTGTGAATCGGTGCAATTTCAACCAGTTCAATTTGTTGCTTGACCGGAAGTCTGCCGTTATATTCGGCAAAAGTCTGTTGCACCCAAGTTGGCATTTTTTGACCGACTGCCAGAAGTCTGATTTTCATTGGTGATTTTAGCTGTCTTGAGGACGGGAAGAGATTTCCCATAGCCCTTCAATATTGTAATGTTCTCTGGCAGCCGGAGACATCACATGCAACACTACATCAACAAAATCCACAACCACCCATTCAGAATGACCTAGTCCTTCTGTTGCCGGTTTATCATAACCATTTTCCTGTGCTTTCTTCATCGCGAACTCAGCAATGGTTTGGATATGACGACTTGATGTCCCTGAGGCAATAATCATGTAATCCAATAATTGCGTATGATGAGAAACATCTATTACTTTGATATCATTACCTTTTGCATCATCAATTGCTGACAATACAAGCTCTTTTAAACTTTCCTGATTAGCTGCTGTTGCTTTCTTTTCAGATGTTTTTTGCAAAATAGACTCTTTAAAAAAAATAAAACGAGTCCAAATTTTAACCTATGAATGCAAAATAAGGAAATTTATATGAGTTTTCATAAAGTGGAAAACACTGAATAATACTCATAAAAACCTCAGTTGGAGTTGATAGACTATGCCATTAGTCACTTTTTTAATTTATTTTTTAAAAAGCACAGCACTTTTTGTCATAGTCATTGTCTTTGCAAAATAACTTATTTAATTAATTTTGGAGATTTTTAATTATGTTCAAAAATAAATTTCACTCAATTATTTTTCTAACCTCATTGGTTATATCTCAAGCAGGATTTTCACAGAAAAACAATCTGCCGGATTTTACATCTTTAGTTGAAGAAACCGGCGCAGCAGTTGTAAATATCACAGCCCGACAGAATGCAAAAGAATTAACACGTCGTGAACGAAGTCAAAGAGAAGATATGCTGGAACGCTTTTTTGGAGTTCCACAATATCCACAAGAAAGAGACAGTGTCGCCGGTGGTTCCGGATTTATTATTTCAGAAGACGGTTATATTCTCACTAACAGACATGTGATTCACGATGCTGATGAAATCTTGGTGACATTAATCGACCGACGTGAATTTGATGCCAAACTCATTGGTGAAGATGAAGCCAGTGATGTCGCATTACTGAAAGTCGATGCAAAAAATCTTCCTGTTCTGAAAGTCGGAGATTCCAATAATTTAAAAATTGGTGAGTGGGTTATGGCAATTGGTTCGCCGTTGAGTTTTGAGCATTCGGTCACCAAAGGAATCGTATCTGCCAAAGGCAGAGACTTGGGAAGACAGCAATATGTTCCTTATATCCAAACCGACGTCCCTATCAATCGCGGAAATTCCGGCGGTCCGTTAATCAATATGAATGCAGAAGTTGTCGGTATCAACACCATCATTGTTTCCAACACCGGCGGTTACATGGGATTATCATTTTCAATTCCAATCAATACAGCGATGTCAGTTGCTGAACAATTGAAATCCGGCGGAAAAGTACAAAGAGGTTTACTGGGCGTTAATATTGAACCAGTCACTCAAAAAATGGCGGATTATTTAGGTCTGAAGAAGCCGCAAGGGGCACTCGTCAACAATGTCAACAAAGGCTCTTCTGCTGAAAAAGCCGGAATCGAAGTACAAGATGTCATTGTTAAGTTTAACGGACAAAAGGTTGAAACATCGGCTTCATTACCTCCACTCGTTGGCTCAGTGATGCCCGGCACTAAAGTTGAAGTTGGAGTGATTCGTGATGGAAAACGTATCAATCTCGAAGCTGTACTTGATGGTTTGACTGATAACGAAGTTGCTCTCTCATCCAATGGAGATTCACCAACAAGCAAGTTGGATTTAGGTTTTGAAGTAGCGAATCTGAGTGATGATGAAAAAGATGATAATGATGTCAATAACGGAGTTCTTGTCAAAGAAATCACCAGCAGGGACATAAACAGATCCGGTCTTAGAGAAGGCGATGTGATTATCAAAATAGGAAAAACGCCGGTAAAAAATGTCAAACATTTCAAGAAATTGCTATCTGAACTGGAAAAAGACGAGCCAATTGTGCTGTTAGTGAAGCAAGCAGGTGTAAATCGTTTTATTGTGATTGAACGAAACTAAGCCATTAGGTAAAATAGCTGACCATTTTTTACATAAAAATCCCGCTCCTCTGGGCGGGATTTGTTTGAGAACTAAACTTAATGCAAAAAAACATTCGCAATTTTTCAATTATCGCACACATCGATCATGGTAAATCCACTTTGGCGGATCGCTTCATTCAACATTGTGGAGGCTTATCCGACAGAGAAATGGAGCAACAAGTACTCGATAGCATGGATATTGAAAGAGAACGTGGGATCACTATCAAGTCACAAGCAGTCACTCTCAACTATACAGCGAAAGACGGCATAACCTATCAATTGAATTTTATTGACACACCGGGCCATGTGGACTTTTCTTATGAGGTTTCACGCTCGCTTGCCGCTTGTGAGGGAGCTTTATTAGTTGTTGATGCTGCACAAGGCGTGGAAGCTCAAAGCGTTGCGAATTGTTACACGGCGATTGATCAAGGGTTAGAAGTTCTTCCTGTGATTAATAAAATTGATCTGCCCTCAGCCGATGTGGATAAAGTCAAACAGGAAATTGAAGACATCATTGGAATTGATGCCAGCGAAGCCACATTAACCAGTGCGAAAACGGGATTAGGCATTGAAGATGTGCTGGAAGCCATTATTAAATTCATTCCACCACCGAGTGGAGATGCCAATTTGCCATTACAAGCATCAATTATTGACTCATGGTTCGATAATTATCTGGGTGTTGTTTCATTGATTCGAATTTTTAATGGCACTTTGACTAAAAAGGACAAAATCAGAATCATGTCTCTGAAAACTGACCATGTTGCTGATAATATTGGCGTTTTTACACCAAAAAGATTGGAGAAAAACTTCTTAACTGTCGGACAAGTTGGTTTTGTTTCAGCTTCGATTAAAGACGTTCATGGTGCTCCTGTTGGTGACACAATCACCTTAACAAATAATCAGGCACAAAAACCTTTACCCGGATTTATGGAATCACAACCTCGTGTTTTTGCCGGACTTTTTCCAACATCAGCCGATGATTATCAAGATTTGCGAGAAGCGCTGGAAAAATTACGACTCAATGATGCTGCACTGCATTTTGAACCGGAATCTTCATCCGCATTGGGATTCGGTTTTCGTTGTGGCTTTTTAGGAATGCTTCACATGGAGGTTGTTCAGGAACGTATAGAGCGTGAATTTGATATTGACTTAGTCACAACAGCGCCAACGGTTATATACGAGCTTATCACCAAAAAAGGTGAAACTGTCATGCTCGATAATCCGGCGGATTTACCCGAAAACTATCAGGAGATTCGTGAGCCGATTATTACTGCCAATATTTTATTACCAAGTGATTATGTAGGAGCTGTCATAGGACTTTGTATTGAAAAACGCGGAATCCAGAAAAACATGCAATACTTGGGCTCGCAAGTTTCCTTGCAATTCCAAATGCCGATGAGCGAGGTTGTACTGGACTTTTTTGATCGGTTGAAATCAGTTTCCAGAGGTTATGCCTCATTCGACTACGAGTTTAGTCATTTCGAACCAGGTGATTTGATTCGCCTGGATGTCCTTATAAATGGTGAATTGGTGGATGCTCTGTCAATTCTAACACACAGAAGCAACTCCAGAAAACGTGGTAAAGACTTGGCGGACAAACTCAAGGAATTAATCCCAAGACAAATGTTTGATGTTGCCATTCAGGCAGCAATTGGTTCACAAATCATAGCCCGAACAACGGTTAAAGCACTTCGTAAAAATGTAACCGCAAAATGTTACGGTGGCGACGCCACGCGTAAACGCAAACTCCTGGAAAAACAAAAAGCCGGGAAAAAACGCATGAAGCAGATTGGAAGAGTTGAAGTGCCACAATCAGCATTCCTTGCTGTATTAAAAGTAGATTAACAGGAAATTATTATGAATGAACTCCATTTCGATTTTGAAGCCTTTCTCACTTTAGCCAGTTTAATTACCGGTCTCTTGTGGGCTTTGGCAAAGTTTTTACGAAAAAAAGAACCTGTCCACAGTAAAAAGCACAGCGTGTTAGAGCAAATTGGTTCATTCTTTCCGGTATTGTTTTTTGTTTTGGTAGTCAGAACATTTGTATTTGAGCCATTCCGAATTCCATCATCTTCAATGATGCCAACCTTGCTAACCGGTGACTTTATATATGTGAATAAATTTTCTTATGGATTGAAACTACCTGTCTTCCATGACACTATTATTGAAATTGGCCATCCTAAAAGAGGAGACATTGTTGTATTCAGATTTCCAAAAAATCAATCCGTGGATTACATCAAACGTGTAATAGGGTTGCCCGGCGATCGTGTGCGTTATGATATTCGCAAAAAAGAAATTTATATTAATGAGAAACTCATTAAACAGGAGTTGGTTGGACCATATCAAGGCCTTATGGATAATGAAAATGATAAAGGTTTGATCGAGAAGTATGAATTTCTGGGAGAAAAAAAACATAGAATGTTTACATGGAATCACAGATATGGACCAACTGATTTCATAAATGTTACAGTTCCTGAAGGCCATTATTTCGTTCTCGGAGATAACAGGGATAATAGTGAAGATAGTCGTAAATGGGGATTTGTTCCTGAACGAAATTTGGTTGGTGAAGCGAAATTTATCTGGATGCATTGGAGAACCGATGATTTTTGGCAAGGTTTGAAGAGGATTGGAACTAAATTAATCTAGAAATTCAGTTTTAACATGCTAGAATATTGCAAATTGATTTATTGAGGGTGATTTCATTATGAAACTAAAAAACAAACAAAAAGGAATGAGTATGATTGGTTTGCTCATTGGGATGTTTATCTTGGGTTTTATCGTTTACACAGGCATTCGAATCGGTCCTGTTTATAGTGAGTATTACTCTGTAGTGAAAGCTATGAAGGCCGTTGCCGCAGAACCCGGTGCTGCCAATAAATCTCCCGGACAAATTCAAGAAGCCATGATGAAACATTTCTATACCAGTTACGTTGAAAGAGTCAAAAAAAATGACATTAAAGTTCTCAGAGGCCGTGGTAAACAATTACAAGTTAAATATGACGTGCAAGAGCCTTTCATCGGCAATCTTGATTTATTAATGCACTTTGAGAAAACAATTCCTCTCAATTAAGATTGTATCTCTCTAGTGAAAATACTTGGGCAAAAGATTGAGTTCAATCAACCTGAATTACTTGAAAGAGCCCTGACACATCGGAGTGCTGCCAAGAAAAACAACGAGCGTCTGGAGTTTCTTGGCGACAGCATATTAAGTTTTGTTATCACCAAATGGCTATACGATAACTTTTCACATCTACCCGAGGGTAAATTATCACGGATGCGTTCCACATTGGTAAAAGGAACAACCTTGGCCGAAATTGCAAAGGAATATGATTTATCCAACCAACTTATTCTCGGAGCCGGAGAACTGAAATCGGGTGGTTTCAATCGTTCCAGCGTGCTGGCTGATGCAGTTGAAGCTATTTTTGCAGCTGTGTTTCTGGATCAGGGAATTGAAAAATCAGAGAACTTTATACGAACTGTCATGAAAAAGTGGTTAGACAATGTTGATCCGGATGTCACAGACAAGGATGCAAAAACCCGATTACAAGAATATTTGCAGAAAAACGGACATAACATTCCTGAGTATAACTTACTTGAAACGTCCGGCAAAGATCATTTACAAACCTTCAAAATACAATGTCTGGTTCAAGAACTTAATTTATCGACAACTGCTATAGATCGCAGTCGCAAAAAATCAGAACAAAAAGCTGCCGAACAAATGCTCATTCAAATCACCAAGTCAATCTCATGAATAAATGCGGATATGTAGCAGTTATTGGCAAACCCAATGTTGGCAAATCCACATTGATAAACAACATTGTCGGCGAGAAAGTCAGTATTGTGACGGCCAAACCACAAACCACACGCCATCAAATATTAGCCATCGCAACGAGCGAACAAGGGCAAATTCTATTTATTGATACACCCGGAATTCACACAGGTCATAAAAAAGCCCTCAATAAGTTCATGAACCGAACCGCATCAACTGCAGTTAATGATGTTGATTTGATTTTATTTGTGGTTGAATCATTGAAATGGAATAAAGATGATGAAAAAGCCTTATCCGCTCTCAAACATTGCAAAGCACCGGTTTTATTAATCATTAACAAAGATGATTTAGTTAAAAAGAAAGAGACTTTATTGGCTTATGCTCATGAGCTCTTTGCCAAATTCAATTTTACTGAAGTTTTTTATCTCTCAGCATCCAAAGGCAAAGGTGTCGAACCATTAATCAACAGCATTTACCAATATCTTCCGCAATCCGAGAATTATTTTTCGGATGATTTTTTGACCGATAAACCAACAAAATACCTCGTTTCTGAACTGATTCGTGAACAATTAATGCTTCGTTTTCACCAAGAACTTCCCTACAGCCTGACAGTTGAAGTGGAGTCATTCAAAGATCAAGGAAATATTGTTCATATTCACAGTGTAATTTGGGTCGAAAGACCAATTCAAAAAAATATGGTGATTGGCAAACAAGGAGCTTCTCTGAAACATGTTGGTATTCAATCAAGGAAAGAAATCGAAGATTTGCTTGGGAAAAAAGTCAACCTCAAACTCTGGGTTAAAGTTAAATCAGCTTGGGCAGATAACGATAAACTCCTCCAGCAATTAGGTTATAAAGACGAATATTAATGTCTTCCTATCGAGAAACGACCGGATATCTCATTCATCAAAGAAAATATCGTGATAGCAGCCTGATTTGTGAATTTTTTTGTAAGGACACCGGCCGCCTCAATCTGATTGCAAAAGGTATCAGTAAA
Source organism: Lysobacterales bacterium (assembly GCA_020442665.1). Classification (GTDB taxonomy): domain Bacteria; phylum Pseudomonadota; class Gammaproteobacteria; order Xanthomonadales; family Marinicellaceae; genus NORP309. The sequence goes on along the minus strand of JAGRJP010000056.1, from coordinate 5,017 downwards.
AACAATTCGTTAAAATCACAGCTCAAACCATTTTGCCTGCTTAAAATCCAATATTTTGGAAAATCCGACCTCAAAACTTTGAGTAACTGTAATGTGATTGTGAACAGGCATTTCCAAAATCTCAAAAACAAAACCACCGGATTATATTTAAATGAATTGTTACGCTATTCGCTTATTGAAAATGATACCGCTCTGGAACTCTTTACAATCTACGACTCTGCTCTCAATCAAGTGGGTGTTGAAAAACTCTCGAAACTTTTAAGAAGATATGAACTGGCAATCTTGAAGCAAAATGGTTTTCAATTATCACCCGAAAGTTATAAATTATCAGACTGGTTATCCATTCAGGAAAACAAAGGGGTTTATGTTTCTGAAAGTGAAACCTCTGAATCTTGTTTGGCATCTGATTTAATCAAGTTACATAACTTTGAAAATTTAGAAAAAACCGAACTGATTCGAGTCAATAGATTTATGCATAAAGCGATTGATATCTGCTTTTCAAACCGAACTATCTACTCCAGAGAACTACTGAAAACCTTATAGACAAAACCTCTGCAGGTTGTATCAATTGAAACTTCTGTATTATAATCAGAGAAAATGCCTGACAATCCTGGGATCAAGTGAAAAAGAATAAAGACCAAAGAAGTCCGCAGTCAAAAATGTTATTGACGCTGTCTATGGGTACTGCGATTGGAATTCTTCCCTTTGCCATATACAGAATGATACACAATGATTGGTCGGTTGCCATTCTTGACATTATAGTTTCATTTTTTATGTTAGGAATTTATTCCTATGTGTATCAAACGGATAAGGTTAAAAATGCCGGTGTGGTACTCGTCATTGCTGCATTATTAGCAAATGTGATTTCTTTTCATCTCAAAGGAATTAGCCAGGTTTATTGGGTTTATCCGGCGATGATGTTTGCATATTTCATAACACAACCTTTAAGAGCCGTTCTTATCAACTCAATAATGCTGCTATTTTATATACCTAAGTTGGTTGTCACTCACGAATCAGTCAGCACCGCAACGGTCATTATCACTATTATTGTTACAAATATTTTTGCCTATCTTTTCGCGTCGGGACTTAGAAAGCAAGAGAAAAAATTGATAAAACTAGCGTCAGAAGACTATCTGACCGGAGCGGGAAATCGCAGATCTTTGAGCAATCATTTAGAGAATCTCCACGCCGTATTAAAGAATCACGATAAAACAGCATCTATAATGCTTATTGATTTGGACCATTTTAAAAATGTTAACGACATGTATGGACATATCAAAGGCGACGATGTATTGGTTACCATTTCTAACAATTTGAGAACATTTTGTAATGAATGCAGCAAGCTGTTTCGTTTTGGTGGTGAAGAGTTTTTACTTGTGTGTCAAAATGTTGATATTGATTTTGCTTTTGATAAGGCCGAAGAATTGAGGGAATATATAAAACGACAAAACATCGTTGAAGGCATTGAATTAACTATTTCTATTGGAGTTGCAGAGTACATCAAGGAAGAAAGTATCAGCGACTGGATTCACAGAGTCGATTTAGCTTTGTATCAGGCAAAAAACGAAGGTCGCGATCGTGTGATTAAAGGCTGATTATCAGGTTGATTACAAACAATGCTTCGGTTTAGGTAAACCGGCATATTTACTGGCAAGCCTGACAGGTCCATCAGGAAACAGACGATACAGATATCTTGAATTTGCTATATCTTCCGAAAATTCTTTTTTCATCAACTTAATCAATAACCTCATCGGCGGAGTGGTTTCTGTTTCAAGATAAATGTCCCTAACCAACTTGATAATTTGCCAGTGCTCTTTATTCAATTCAAAACCATCATTTGCTGACAAAACTTTTGCAACTTCATTATTCCAGAGATTGTAATCACTTAAGTGACCATTGGCATCCAACTGTAAATCTGTTATTTCCATGTGTATATTTTCTCGAACTTCTCGGTTAATTCAACCCACTGCTGATGTGAAATCGTTGGAATGCTACCAGAATTATTCACTAAAATAATAAATACATTGATTTGATATTTTGTAACTGTTTTCATAATTTTATTATAATCATCCGAACAAATTTCATCAGCATAAATCAACAACTCGTCTTTTTCTGCATCAACCAACTGACAATAGAAACTAAAGTCAGATATTTCATTCCAATTGCACTGATGAAGGGTTTGCTTTTTCATATAACAATATCTACCTGAGCGATTAGTTCTTTGATTTCAGAGATTGTTATCACCTCATACTCAAGGCGAGTATTCAGCTCATTACCACTTTCAAAAACATACACCTGATTGACTTCCATTAATCCCAAAATATTCCACATTTTACTTTGCAACTGCGATACACCCTCATTCATGAAAACCAAACTCACATCATAATCATAGGACAGTAATGCCATGACCCTGTCATATTGCCATTGAACGTTAGCGCTTAAATGGTTTTCTGTAACAAATATCAGGGCTTTCATGAAAACTCAATCATCTTGTCAGAACTTTCGATGGATTCAAGCCATTGACCCAAACCTGCTAATTGAAATCCTTCCGCCACTTTCTTCTTTTTAGACAAATAATCATCCGCAATCGTTGAGCATGCTAATAGTTTGACACTCTTCTTTGACAATTTAGACCACCCGGGACTGCTTTCAAAAGCATATTTCACAGCATATCCATGAAAAAAAACACTCACAATTTCATGATTCAATTCAAACAATGCAGTGGCAAACTGTAAACATTGCTGCACAGCGATTGAGTTTTCACTAAGTGGACTTATAATTAATGAATATTTCACAGTTATAATGCAATTTAACAATTTTTTAGCTGTCTGAATTATAAAATAGCTCAATGAGATTTGAAATGATTAAGGCGTATTACTTCATGAAACCCATTTACGGTTTAGTACAAATTCACACAAAATCAATCAAGACGGTGATAGCTTTGCTGTGCTTAGTCTTCTTTCAATCAATTTACGCTTACGACTACAATCTCCCTGATTTGGGTACGCCCTCAGATGCGGTGATGTCACCGGTTAAAGAAAAAGAAATACGCGATCAAATTGTTCAGCAGATTTATGAATACAATTTAGTCATGTCCGATCCGGTGGTCATGAGTTACATCGAACAAATTGGTTTCCGACTGGCTGCCAACTCAGAAAAACCGAGCTCTTCATTTGATTTTTTCATGATAAATGACAATACCGTGAATGCTTCAGCCTATCCCGGCGGATTAATTATAGTTCATAGCGGTTTATTTCTGCGAACTGAAAATGAAAGCGAACTTGCAGGGGTCATTGCACACGAAATTGCCCATGCAACTCAAAGGCATATTTCGCGTTTTTATGCCGATGCCAAGAAAAATACTTTGCCAACAATTCTTGGAATGCTTGGAGCAATTGCGGCCTCACAAAGCAGTAATTCGGGTGATGCTCCAATTGCTATATTAGCGGCAACAACAGCGATGCAACAACAGGCAATGATAAATTACACGCGCTCCAATGAATACGAAGCCGATCGTGTAGGAATCAATACGCTTATTAATGCGGAATTCAATCCCAATGGAATGGCGGGATTCTTTGAAAAACTAATGCGTGAAACTCCGATTGATGAAAGGTATCAAATGCCTGAATATAATCGAACTCATCCTCTTTCAATCAATCGTGTTTCAGAAGCGAAAAATCGCGCCCAAAATATTCAGAATAAAGATTTCCACGAATCTGATTTATATCCTTTTCTGAAAGAAAGAGTGAGAGTTTTAACAAAGAACACTGAAATAGACAGCCTTAGTTATTATCAAAAACTGTTTAAAGAAAAACTGAGTGCTGATATTACCAATGCCGAAAAATATGGTTATGCGCTTTCGCTATATAATTCAAGCGACTTTGATAGCGCTCTGAAAATTATAAATCAAACCAAGCCAACAGCTCAAACCAAGTTGCTTGTGGCTGTTCTGAAAGCACAAATCATCTGCGAACTGGACTTTCAAAGTGGAAGAAAGCAGTTTGAAGAACTCTATAAATTTTATCCTGAAAGTCCGGTAGTAATGGAAAGCTACATTCAATCTTTATCAAGAAACGGAAGTTTTCCCAGTCGTGAAAAAGCAAGAATATTGGCTCGGAAACTGGTCTTGCTTTTCCCGGAAAATGCAAACTACTACTCTTTGCTGGCAATATCCAATCAAAATCTTGGCAAAAGCATCGAAGCCAATGAGGCACTAGCGATGAAAGAACATATCGTCAACAATAATTACCGCGCTGTTCGTATACTGAAAAATATTCTCAAAGAAGAGCTGGATTACTACCAAAGAGCAAAAATTGAGTCAAAAATCACACAATATGAAGCATTGATAACACACTCTGAAAGAGACAGAGAAATTCAACAAGAGCGAGAAAGTCGCCGGAGAAATTAATACATTGAGAGTTTATCAACTTGATGATAATTATGCCCAATTGCGCAAACGGGCATGGCCAAAGGCATTTAAGTTTGCATTGGTTTTTACCGGAATTTTATGGAGCATATTTTTCATTGATTGGCTCATTTCATTCTTCAATCCTTTTTTTACTCTTCGTGATTTTGGCGTACATCCACGAAGAATCGAATATCTTTTTGGGGTTATCGCAACAGTTTTTTTACATGGCAGTTTATCTCACATTGTGAGTAATACCCTGCCCTTATTATTGGCAATGACCGCTTTATTTGGGAACTATCCCAAAATTGCAAAAAAAGTTTTTGTTTATGGAGTTTTGCTGACAGGAATTCTGGTCTGGAGTTTTGCCCGTGCAGCAAATCATATCGGTGCCAGTGGTCTGCTCTATTGTTTGTTATCTTTTTTATTTTTCAGTGGCTTTATCCGCAAAGATGTTCAATCTGTTGGGATATCCATTATCATCGCATTTGCATATGGTTCCCTCATATTCGGTGTAATACCGGACAAGGAACACATTTCATGGGAGTCTCATCTATTTGGGTTCATCACCGGCATTTTATTGTCATGGTATTTTCGCAAGACAGAACGACC
>JAGRJP010000055.1 GCA_020442665.1 Lysobacterales bacterium | reverse complement strand
GCTGATTATCAGATGTTTGTGCAAATGAAGGTGCAAACAAGGGATTCATTTCCTGATGTTCAATTTCCTTCGGGAAAAAAGTATTTTTTTGTAAAAAATAAAATCCGATAAAAATAATTATCGTTAAAGCAAATGTTAATTTGACTGGTTTCCACGAAATACTACGACCTGCCAACCGATGCATGATAAACAGCCAAATGACTAATAAAGGAACAATCGCATGCAGCCAGTATAAGATTTTTCTTACCTGTATGTTTTTAACTTCAAAAAACGGTAGTCCTCGTGTAAGTAATAATCCGGTAATCAACAAAATAATGGCAAAAACAAAAAGTGCGTATCCTGCCTTAACCGCTCTTCGATTAGGGCGATCAAAGGTGTTGTTGATGTGAATCCAGCCATAGACAATGACCGGTATCACAATCAGCAAACCCAAAACCAGATGCAACAAAAACATGTATAAATAAATCTGGTCTTGCAAAATTCTGCCACTCAACCATTCTGTCAATGTGATTAATGAAAGATAAATTGAGTTGATAACCAATATTGCAAATGCAACAAATAATATTTTCAATAAAACTTTCAACTTTGGACCGACTGCCGGTCTGGCTCTTCTTTTTAATGGTTGATTCATATTTAACGCCCTGATTGGTATCTTGTATTGTATTTTTGATTCAATTTTTTGGATTTTGCTGAAACATTTCCGGAACTTGGAATCGGTTCAAGTGTTTCACCGTTATGAGTTAAAATATCCATATCTTTCGCCCAACCGTGAAATTTTAATAGAAAATATCGCTTAAAACCTTCCTGCAATTCAGGCAACTCATCTTTAAAGCTCAGTTCAATACTTTCTCCGGCTCCTATAATTGCCAAAGCATTGTCTTTGTTCTGAACCAATTCGTTAACATCTCCTAAACGAGTGTATGCTCCTTTCATATATCGAGTGTCCCAAAACGGTTGAACATTATTCATGTCATAACTTGGAACACGTTGTTCATTATCAGTACGTTTCGGATAACCTAACTGAAACAATCGGGCATCTGTAAGCCGAAGTTTGTGAGAAACAACATCATTTGCTTGTTTTGATTGAAATAATGCCAACTCATCAAAATAGATTTCCATGTTGGTTCGGATTCTAATTTTGTTAGTTTTCTCAGGAATATTCAACGGTACTGTAGCCACTCTTGGCATTCCTGCCGGATAGCCGAATTGTGAAAGGATTGTTTTCCATTGACCATCATGGAAATACTCAATCGTCGGAGCCTGTGCCACTTTTCCGGCTTGCCACGCCGCAAACATTGTTTGTGAATAACCATATTCCACCCAACCACTCATCAGCAAATGGTAGCCCCCAAACAATTCATTCGAAAAATCCAGAGTAATAATTTGTTCATCCACCAAACCTAAAAAGCGCTGGTCATTATTGATGATTTCAGCGGCTACTTTATCAGTTGAATAAATGCTGGAAGTAATTTCACTTCCTTGTTTGTTCAAGGCTCGATATGGACGTATCAATTCCTTGTAAAACAAAGGATTTCCACTTGCTTTGGGTTCTGAGACAACCATTCTTTCATCCAATACCACTGAATAACTTTCAGGAACATCTATCACTTCAAGTTTCATGGAATCCAGATACGCAGATTCTTCCATTGGTTCTGTAAATTGAACTTTGAAATAACCGTTTTCAGAACTGATTTGTCCGTCATTCAACAAATAATTCTCCCAGGGTCTAGGCTCACCGTATTGGTGTCTTCCAAGAGCAAAGCCTATTCCGCCAACTCCTAAAACATCACTGACAAACTCATATTTACCGTTATTCTTCACAAAGATTACGGGACAACTCGATAATTGTCTTTGAGTTTCGGTAATTGCATGAAACATTCCGACTTCAAGCCCAATTTCAGACTGATAAACACCATCCGACCACTCCATATCCAGATAATCAATGGATAGTTTCATTCCGCCGGCGATCGAAATCGGTTGATAATCCTGACTCGTTCCGCTTTGATTGAAAAAACTATCACCAGAAGTATAAAACGAACCGCTTCTGAGTGTGAATGAAGTCCCGATACCTGAATAATTGGAACGAACCGAATTTGCCTGATCTTCTTTGCCGGAAAAATTGAGTAACATAAAGTTTCCACGATTATCACTAGCCGGAATGTGCCATAACTGATTGTTAGTTAAAGCAATAATTTCAGCCCCGTTGATAGTATTGAAAACTTTGAAGTCGGAAATATTATCAACCGAGATTTGTTCTACTACATTTCCTGCATGATTGATTATATTGATGGATTGATTATCTGCCAGCAATATTTCTTTTTGTGAATTGCCGTTCACATCAGCAGACACCATAATTGGCGACTTGAGTTTCGTATCAAATTCACCGGTTCTTTTAATTTTTCCCTGATCAAACTGTAAAACATAAACTTGACCCGCTTCATCCGAAACAGATATTTCCAAAACTCCATCGACATCATTATCAGCAAAAGTGAGTCCTTTGATTGAGTTCGAAAATATCTCAGACTCAATATATTGGTAATCCCACATTCTGTCATTTAAAAGTATGGATATTTTATTCTCTGACAGCAAAACAATATCAGTATCTCGGTCATTATCAACATCATGAGCATAAATTTGTTGAAAACCGGAGCCATTTGCCAAGTTGGTTTGGCCTGATAAAGCCGTAAAAGTGCCATTGAGATTGTTATTCCATATTTCAAATTGACCTTCGGTATTGAGCAATAAAATATCCAAATCACCATCATGATCGGCATCAATGAATCGCACCGCTTTTGATTGAAAGCCCAGCATTCCTGTATCATTCATATTGACTTTCTCAAAGCCAGAGTCAGTTTGTAGATATAACTGATCTTTTAAACCAGTTGCATAAAAATCAATTTTGTTATCATTGTTGATATCGCCCCAAGCCAAGTTTTCAGCATTTGTCTGAAGATTAGTTGTCAAAGTCTCTAATTCTTTGGGATTAGTTATGAAATTGTCATAAATTTTAAGAGTGTTATCCAAAACCACATACAATTGAGTTTTAGCATTTCGGTTGAGATTGACAAAACCAAAGGTTTGAATCGTTTTTGATGAATCGATATTTAGTTGGTTTTTCGATAGAAAAAATGGTGGGTTAAATTCAGAGAGTTCAAATTTATTTCCATTATCATCGGGATAAGGGTGAGCATTTGCCTTTGCACCCATGCGTGTGTATTTGATTTCTGCCAAAACTGCTTTGGGGTTGTTATCTAACTTTTTATAGACTTCCAAATATTCGGTTGCCTGATCTGTAAATTCCAATCTTTGCGAAGCCATAAAAGCACCATAATAAGCACTTCTGAGGTAAGAATTCGCCAAAATCGCCTTTTGATAATAGTCCAACGCAGTTTGTGAATCACCATTTTGCAAATAACATTGACCGATAAAATAAAGCGCATAAGCGTCTTGAGAATCTTTTTGAACGACAGCCTGCAAACTTTGTAAGGTCGTTTCACAATCACCCTGATTGAACTTAAGAATTCCAACAATATAATGTGCGACGATATTATCCGGGGTTTGTGCAATCAGTTGCTGTGAAATTTCAATGGATTTTTCCTCATCGCCGGTTTTTTGTCTGTTTAACAAAGCGATTGCGAGATTTTGTTTTGCTAAATCCCAATCGGGAGCTGAATTCACCAGTTCTTGAAAAGTTTGACTGGCTTTATCATATTCAAAATAACCCATCTCACCAACACCTCGATTGTTGAGGCTAATTTGTGAGTCTGATGGTTGAAACTTGTACTCTTGTTGTAATGAAACCGATGTTTCCTGATTGTCGGAAGTACAACCTGATAAACCCAATAATAAACTGATTGATATTATTTGGAAAAAACTATGAGTATTTTTTAGCATTTTGAATTCGTTCATTTAATGATTCGATAGTCGGGATTTTCGCAATCGGATTAAAGCCGATTTCATTTTGATAATTATAAGCATTTTTTCTAAAGTGTGACTGCATGTCGTGGCCTTTTCGCCTTTTGCGTTCCTCTCGCAATGCGCCGATATCAATCGGTGCAACTACTATTTTCTCTCCCGAATTAGAACCGGTACTTGCTAAGATTCTGCCATCAAAATCAACAATCATCGAGCCACCCGGCCAGCTGAATGGCGGATAATTGGCAAATTGAGCTCCTTGATTGGCGGCAACCACATAAACCATGTTTTCCAACGCACGGGTGCGATTCACCAAAGTCCACCATTCCATCGGAGATTCCGCACCCCAAGGATCCATGTAAGCTGAAACCCGATTGATGACATCGGCACCATTGGCTGTAATTTGCCTAATGCATTCCGGAAAAAGCCAGTCGTAACAGATTGCAACTCCCAGATTTCCAATCTCAGTTTCAACAACAGGAAACAAAGGTAAATCATAATCCGGCAAATCGGCCGGCGATGTATGAACTTCCCACGGAATCCAAGGATTAACTTTGCGATATTTCGACAAAATACCTTGCGGTCCTATGAGTAACGTGGTGTTAAAAACATTCCCGGGATATTTTTTGTCTTTCTCCAGAAAACTGGCTGTTTGAATATAAATTCCGTATTTTTTACAGAGTTTGTGATAAGAATCAGTGTATTCGTTGGGCAATTCAACAGCTAGTTCCTTATGAAGCTCTTTTGCTGTTTGATAAATTGGGACTTGATGTCCAAACTCAGGTAGAACGAACAGACGAACATCAAAAAATGGCTCATAACCCAGCAGTGTTTGTTCAATCATCATACACATTGAACGAACTCGCTGAGGAATTTCTTTTCGACTCTTTGGAGCAGGAAAATCTGTTTGAATGGAAGCTGCGTAGTATCTCATATCGCTAGTAAAATTTACTGTTAATTCAAGATTCTAACACAGCCTAACTTAAGCTGATAGAGTCAGTTACAATTCAAACACAATTCTTACTTCTGTAGTTAATGTATCTGTGATACCGTAATTCCTGGGCGGTTCAAATTTCCACTGGTTGACCGCATCTAACGCAGACTTTATGAATATTTTCTGGTTTCGTAAGGTTCCTACAGATTCAGTACTAATAACATCGCCATCAGCATTGATTGTGAGTGAAACATCAACCCATCCTTCGATTTGAGATCTGACAGCACGGGATGGATATCTTGGTAATACATTTTTGATTTTTTGCCATGAATAATCTGCAGTTGCCTGTATTTCGGGTTCAGCTGTGATTTCAGGGTCTGAATCAGTCACATCTTCTTCCGCTTGCTCCTCGGCACGCCTTTTTTCTTCCGCTATTTTCTCAAGTTCTGCCTGGCGGGCAGCTT
>JAGRJP010000054.1 GCA_020442665.1 Lysobacterales bacterium | reverse complement strand
TTTGCACAAACATCTGATAATCAGCTAATTCCACCAAATCACCTCGATAACAATCAATACTGTAAAGATTGTCATGCTGATGTTCACGAAGGCTGGATGAACAGCGTGCATAAAGTTTCCAGTTTCAATAATCCGTCTTATTCTTTTGCGGTGAATAAAACCAGGGAGTTTTTACAAAATCGTGATGGCAATAATAAAGCATCGCGATTTTGTGCCGTTTGCCATGATCCGGTGATTCTTTTCAGTGGTGAATTTGATAAGGATAAGGATTTTACCGGGACTGATATAGGAAATTCAGGCATCACCTGCACAACCTGCCATGCAATATCTGATGTTAACTCTATTAAAGGAAATGGAGCATATACCTTAACAATCCCGGAGCAATATCCTTTTACTTATTCTGAAGAACCTTTTTTGAAATGGGTTAACGCGACTTTAATTAAAGCAAAGCCTGATTTTCATAAAGTTTCCTATTTGAAGCCCTTACATAAAACGCCGGAATTTTGCAGTGTTTGTCATAAAGTTGGACTCATTGAGGAATTGAATGGTTATAAATGGTTGCGAGGACAGAATCATTATGATTCCTACTTTTTATCAGGGGTTTCCGGTCATTCGGTCACTAGCTTCTATTATCCAAAAAAAGCCGTTCAAAATTGTTCTCAATGCCATATGCCTTTACAATCATCAGATGATTTCGGGGCAATTACAGAGTCATTTAATGGGGAATCTTATGTGCATAGTCATTACTTTGAGGCAGCAAATTCGGCGATTCGATACCTTAATCATTTAAAACCCGATGCCAATAATGCAATGTTAACTGATGCATTATCAGTGGATATATTTGGCGTGAGGAATGATGGTGAATTGAATGGAGACCTGATTGCTCCTCTGAATGAAAAGCTGAATCTTCAATCAGGTAAAAAATACCTTTTGGAAACTGTGGTCAGAACTTTGAAGCTCGGACATCCATTCACTCAGGGAACTGCGGATTCCAATCAAATTTGGGTGGAGCTGAATGTTTTTAAAGGAGATGAGTTGATTGCATCAAGTGGAGGAATTGATAAACAGGGGAAAGTGGATGACTGGTCATATTTTATCAATGCTTATGTTCTGGACAGAAACGGAAATCGTGTTGACAGACGCAATGCAGAGGATATTTTTACGATGCTATACAATCATCAGATACCACCCGGAGCAGCCACAGTAATCCATTATGGAGTGGATTTTCCGGTAGAATTCGAGGGAGATTTTACAATCGAAGCCAAAGTTTTTTATCGAAAATTTGATACAACATATTATCGGTACTTCACAGGTGACCAGGATAAATTTAATGATTTGCCAATAGTGATGTTAGCTCATGACATACAGGAAATATCATTATCCCCCGAAACAGATGATTCTCAACAAGTTTCACAAGATGAAAAATGGCAAAGATGGAACGATTATGGTATTGGCTTGTTTCGTTCGGGTGCTTTAAAACAGGCAGAACAGGCATTTTCAATGGTTGCTCAACAGAGAGGAGCAGAAGGCTGGGTTAATTTAACTCGTACATACCTGCAACAGGGCTTATTAGATAAAGCACAAGATGCTTTGAATAAAGCCGCTGAATATGACGAATTTCGATACAAATGGCAATTGTCCTATTTTGCAGGGTTAATCAATTTACAAAATGGTTTTCTCGAAAAAGCGATGGAAAATTTTGAAGCGGTTTATCGTTCTGAGTTTAAAGAAGCAGTTGAATCCGGATTTGATTTTTCCAAAGAGTACAATTTTTTAGTCCTTTATGCTCAAACAGCATTTCAAAACAGCAAATTGTTCGAAGGTGAGAAACAACAAAATTTGATGCAAAAGTCGCTGAAATTGTATAAGGAAGCACTTGAACTCAATCCCGAATTGGCAAATGCTCATTTTGGTTTGTATCAATTATATTCAGCAATGGGTGAAACGGATAATTTGACTCTTGCAGACAAACATAAAAAGCTCCATGAAAAATATAAAACTGATGATAATGCTCATGATGTAGCGATAGTAAAAGCGCGTGCTGCAAACAAGGCTGCCGACCATGCTGCAGAAAACATTGCAGTCTACCAACTCAAACAACCAGTTGACTTTGGTTCTGTAAGAGATTTTATCAGCCAAAATAATATTTCAGAACAATAACAAACCGGAGAGTCCAATGGCGCAGAAACTAAATAAAAAACAGGGAAATGATCAGATAATAGCGGACTTCTTTAAGAAATCAATCTGGTTTGTATTGATAATTACGATGATTATTGCCATCGTTTACTTTTACCAATCCAGAGAAAACACCTTAGAAATAGTGGAAAAGGAATATCAGCCGCCGGAAAAGTTAAAAATAGAAATTTCACCACCGGAAATTTTATTTTCAGAAGAAGCGGAAAAAAGAGGGATTAACTTTGTCCAACAAAATGGAGCAACTGGAGAAAGGTTATTGCCTGAAACGATGGGTTCGGGAGTAGCTTTTATTGATTTTGATAATGATAACGACGAAGATTTAATTTTTGTTAATAGCACTTCGTGGGTATGGGATTCTCCACAAAGTACTTCGACGCAAGAAGTTTATGAAAATGATGGCTCAGGGAATTTCACAAATGTTACAGTTGAAAAGGGTTTAAATGATATGTTTTATGGAACGGGAATTGCGGTGGGTGATGTAAATAATGATGGTTATGATGATGTAGTGATTACAGCGGTTGGAAACAATCGTCTTTATATGAATCAGTCGGGTGAGAATTTTATTCATGATGAAACCAACTTGGACTGTACAGAAAATGGTTGGAGTAC
>JAGRJP010000053.1 GCA_020442665.1 Lysobacterales bacterium | reverse complement strand
ATGATGCAGAACGCTCTGTTCTCGGTGGATTGATGCTGGTCAGTGACGCATGGGATAAAGTTGCGGATTTATTGTCGAGTGATGATTTTTACCGTAAGGATCATGCTATTATTTTTAAAGCGATTCATGCACTTAGCAGTGAAAACAAACCATGTGATGTAGTGACTGTTGGAGAGTGGCTGGATTTACACCAACTCACGGAAGAAGCCGGAGGCAAAGATTATTTAATTGAAGTTGCCAGTAATGTTCCCGGTGCTGCCAACATCAAAGCCTATGCGGAAATTGTTAGGGAAAAATCAGTGATGCGGAAGTTGGTTCAAATTGGCAACGATTTGACCGAGAATGCATTTAACCCGGAAGGTAAAACCAGCGATGAACTGCTTGAAGAAGCTGAAAAACAAGTTTTCGGAATTCGCGAGCAAACCTTAAAGTCAAAAAGAGGTTTAACTGATATTAAAACTTTGTTGAAGCAAACCATTGAAAATATTCATGAAATGTCAGAATCAGATGGCGAAATGACCGGAATTCCAACCGGCTTTACCGATTTTGATAAAAAAACCAATGGCTTGCAGAAATCTGACTTAGTGATTATTGCCGGTCGTCCGGCAATGGGTAAAACCTCTTTTGCTATGAATATCGTCGAAAGAGCGGCGATTAAACACAATAAAAAAGTTGCTGTTTTTAGTATGGAAATGTCTTCGGTTCAATTGGCGATGAGGATATTGTCGTCATTGTCACGAATTCCGTCGGGAAGATTAAGGGTTGGTGATTTAAAAGATGATGAATGGCCACGAATTGTGCAACAACAAATGCTGTTATCCGGTGCAGAACTGTTCATAGACGATACACCGGCACTCTCACCGATGGAGGTTCGTGCTCGTTGTCGTCGTCTGAAACGGACCCAACAAGGTTTGGATTTAATCGTAATAGACTACCTGCAATTAATGCAAATCAAAGGCTCCGAAAATCGTGTGAATGAAATCTCAGAAATTTCACGATCTTTAAAAGCAATGGCAAAAGAGTTGGATGTGCCTGTAATTGCTTTATCACAGCTGAATCGTTCGTTAGAACAACGTCCCAATAAGCGACCTGTGATGTCGGATTTGCGTGAATCCGGTGCGATTGAGCAAGATGCTGACTTGATTGTCTTTATTTATCGGGATGAGGTTTATCACGAAGACTCTCCTCATAAAGGCAAGGCAGAAATTATCATCGGTAAGCACAGACATGGTTCAACGGGTATGGTTCCATTGACATTCAGAGGCGAGTTTACACGCTTCGAGAACTTTGTTAATGATATTGGTATTGATGATGTTTCCCATCACTAACGATAGTCTAAACAAGGATTAAATACACATGAGCAGGGGGACAACAGCAATCATCAATTTCGATAATCTGCGTCATAATTTTGATGTTCTCAGTGAAATGGCGCCCGGAAAGTTGGTTCTGGTAGTCAAAGCCGATGCTTATGGACATGGACTTCAGCAAATTGTAAAAGCACTGGATAAGGCCGAATGTTTTGGTGTGGCAACCATTGATGAAGCTCTTTTGGTTCGAAAAGTAAGAAAGAATGTCCGAATTTTGCTCTTGGAAGGTTATCTGGATGAAAATGAACTGAAAGTTGCCATTGAGAATCATTTTGACTGTGTGATTCATCAGCAACAGCAGATTGATTTATTGCAACAAATTAATTGCAAAGGAAAAAAATTAAATATCTGGTTAAAGTTTGATTCCGGTATGAATCGACTGGGATTTAGCGAAAAGGAATTTCAAGATGCCATTCAATTAATGGAATCCCATGAAGCTGTTGATGAATTGATTTTAATGAGCCATTTAGCATCGGCTAATTTGAGACAAAGCAACTTTACTGAAATGCAAGCTGAGAAATTTCTTAAATTTCACACCAACCAGCAATTATCCTTATCGAACTCTTCCGCTTTATTACATGGTAATCATTTAAAAGATGAATGGTGCAGAGTCGGATTGGCATTGTTTGGCGTCTCACCGATTGAAACAACCATGGCAGAGGATTACGATTTAAAGCCGGTAATGAGATTACAAACCAATATTATTGCTGTTAAAGACATCAAATCCGGCGAGAGTATCGGTTATTCACAAACCTATATTGCCGAATTCGATATGAAAGTGGCAATCATCGGAATTGGTTATGGTGATGGATACCCATGGTCGTTGTCAAAATCAGCTTATGTTAAAATCAATAACCAAAAAGCTCCAATTGTCGGTCGTGTGTCTATGGATATGATGGCGATTGATATCAGTGAAATGAAAGATGTAAAAATTGGTGATTCGGTTTTGATTTGGGGTGATGAGGATGCAGCTTCTTTACCGATTGAAATCGTCGCAGAAAATGCCAATACCATTCCTTATGTGCTACTATGCCAGATAACTTCGAGGGTGCATTATCAATATGTCAATCAATAATATTGCCAGTTATTTCAAATCTCAGGTTAAAAAAGAGGAATGGGCTCCATTAATCTGGTCGTTTTTGTACTTTTATTTCCTTCTTACCAGTTATTTTGTGGTTCGCCCGATTCGCGAAACCATGGGTGTGACTGCTGGTGGGCGTGAAATCTATGATGTATTGTTTTCGGCAACATTCATTGTCATGCTGCTATTGCAACCTGTTTATGGAAAGATAGTTTCTAAATATTCGAGAAAGCAATTCATTCCGATTATTTACGGTTTTTTCACCGTTCTGATGATTTTATTTTGGGCGACGTTTCAGAAATTTGGTACGGAAAATATAACATTGGCAAAAATCTATTTTGTATTTGTCAGCGTATTCAACTTGTTCGTTGTCTCTGTGTTTTGGAGTTTTATGGCCGATGTTTATAACAAGGAGCAGGGTAAAAGGCTATTCGGAGTGATTGCCGCCGGTGGCAGTACCGGAGGAATTAGTGGAGGAATTATCACCTCAGCTCTGGTGGAAAGAATAGGCACTATCAACATGATGCTGGTATCAGCCGGGTTTTTGATTGTTTGTATTTTGATTGTGATTAAAATCCGAAAATACGCCAATGAATCAACCGTCAATAAAGAAGCTCCTTTGGGAGGAAGTCCACTGGAAGGATTAAAATTAACATTTAGTTCTAAGCTATTGACTCAAATGGCAATAATGACAGTGATGGCAGTATTGATTGGTGGAATTTTCTACACCTTACAAGGGGAATACATTCGCCAAAATTATGCTGATAAAGACACGCAAACGGCAATTTTTGCCAATGTAAATACATTTACCAATATGTTGACTTTGTTTTTTCAGTTGATATTAACGCCGTTTTTGTTACAGAAAATTAAGATTTATAAAATTCTTGGTATTTATCCAACCATAATGATTTTCGCTTTCATTGTATTTGGTGCTGTTCCAATCTTACAAATTGTATTAGCAGGAATTATTCTGCAACGAAGCGGTGCCTATGGTTTGATGAAACCACCGACAGACTGGCTTTTTACCGGCTTGGATAAAAACATTAAATACAAGTTCAAGAACTTCATGGATACGGTGATATATCGTGGCGGAGATGTATTCACACAACTTATTTTTATCAATGCCGTGGGATATTTCACCAAAAGTTTGAGAGTATTTGCGGTTTTTGGAGTAATATTCAGTATTATCTGGCTCATTAATGCGATTACGGTTGGGCGGTTGGCACAACGGGCTTTTGTTAACGAGAAATAACCAATATTGTGGAGGGGAGATGAAAGCGGTTTTTATAGTATTGATATTTTTTTCGGGTGTTGTTATCGGTGGTACTGTGTTTACCGTAAATTCTATCGGAGACAGTCCTGATGCATCGCTTAATAATAATTGTTATACGGGTTCAACCATTGGAGGACAGCCGGAATGCACCCTCAGAGCGGCGATTCAGGAGAGCAATAATACCAGCGGAGCATCAATTGACTTTAACATCACGCAGGGTTGTGGAGCGAATAACATTTGCACCATTAATATCGATACACAGACAGCAGCACTCCCTGAAATCACTTCACAAGTCTTCATTGATGGTTTGACTCAGCCCGGGAATACATCATTATGCAATCTATATATTCCAAATCGTTCCAGTTATCATGTCGTTATTCAAGGAGATCTAATTGCATCAGCTCCTGGTTTGAAACTGGCAACCGGCTCGGATGGCTCTGTTATTAAAGGACTCAATATACGAAGTTTTAGTAACAATCTGGAAATTTACAATAGCAGTAATAATCAAATCCAGTGCAATTTTATCGGGACAGATGAAACAGGAATGATTAGCTGGTCAAATAATTGGGCAAACGGAATTTATGTTTCCTGCGCTGCACAGAACAATATTATTGGTGGAGTTTCTCAGAATCACGGAAATTTAATTTCCGGTAATTATTCAAATGGAATTCTGTTTAAAGGTGATGTGCCAGCGTGTCCCGGCGGTAATAACGAAACTAAATTCAACTCTGTAGCAGGTAATTTTATAGGTACTTTGAAAGATGGAACTTCTGATGGAGGAAACTTTGGTTCAGGCATTGCATTTTTAGGTGAATCTTCAGGATATAGCTGGATTGGAGATATCAACGGAAACAATTCCATCAGTCCTAATGTGATTTCAGAAAATGCTACAGGTATTCGTATTTATTTTTCTGATAATAATGAAATTCTGGGTAATTTTATCGGAACCGATTTGACAGGAACTGAAAAATTGGGAAATACAAACAGTGGAATCGAAATTGAACATGGTTCTAATAACAGGATTGGAGATGCAGATTCGGCATCATACATAAATACCATAGCTTATAATGAGAATGGGGTAATGCTGACAGGGGCATTAGCAGCAAACAATATCATAGAAAGAAACAGCATGTATGGTAACAGGAATCTGGCAATAGAACTTATCAGGGATAATTCTACAAATAATGACGGACAAAACCCTAACGATACCGATGATGCGGATTCAGGTGCCAATTTGTTGATTAATTCAGCTGAAATACTTGATTATCAGACATCCTATGATGAATTTTTGATGACCTATATTTTGGAAATAACTGCCTCCATTGATGCCAGTGATACCAATGCGGCTTATCCATTGTGGATAACGTTTTATTCGACGGATGTCAGCGAATCTATGCAAGGACGAAAATATCTTGGTGGTCAGGCGATAATGACTCCTGCTGCCACTCACAATCTTTTACATTTTTATCAAACTAGTGATTACGATGATGGAATGCATGTAGCCATGACGGTTACCGACGCCAATGGCAACACCTCAGAAATGTCGCAACCAGTGACAATCGGTGAATTTGATTTGATATTTGTAAACGGATTTGATTATTAGACTATTTTTCGATAATTTTTGATGGAAAAGGTTGTTTTATTTGTTGATGTTCAGAATGTGTATTACACAACAAAGCAGGCGTTTGGTAGAAACTTTGATTATAACGAATTCTGGCAACAGGCAACCTCAAATCGTCAAGTCGTTAAAGCCATTGCCTATGCGATTGATCGTGGTGATGCAAAACAAAAAGAATTTCAGAATATACTCCGCGCCATCGGTTTTGAAGTCAAACTCAAACCGTTTATTCAACGATCCGATGGAACTGCCAAAGGCGACTGGGATGTTGGCATCACCATAGATGCGCTGGAATATTCAAAAGATGCTGATATTGTGATTCTGGTTTCCGGAGATGGTGACTTTGATTTGTTAGTCAATAAACTCAAAGTGGATAAAGACAAACGAGTCGAAGTTTATGGAGTTGAAAGTTTAACAGCATTATCTCTGGTCAATGCTGCTAGCGAGTTTGTTCCTATTGATGGTGCGTTGCTTTTGTATTAATATTTAAATGGTTCAATTGTTATTTTTGTATTCAATGTACATTGTAGAGCTAACTTGCTATTATTGAATATTCTGGTATATCTTGTATTCTATGTTTTTCTAGTTAAAGTAGTCAGTTCAAATTAGTTAAAAACTGTCTTTGATAAATGTCTCCAATTTTTTCGGTATTTGATTTCGTCATATTAGCTTGTATCGCCCAAGGACTAATTACGAGTATATTATTGTTAAAATCCAAGCATGCTAATGTAAGCAATATTTTGCTCGGGCTTGCCCTAATTCTTCTTTGCATAGTCAGTTTTCGTATCATTTTCCATAATGTTGGCTTATCCAATTTTCCTCATATTAGATATATTCCTTTGGGTTGGGAGCTATTTGTTCCCCCGTTTTTTTATCTTTATATCAGGTCTCTTACTGAAGCTGGGTTTAAGTGGCAAAATAGCTCTCTGGTTCATTTCATCCTTCCTGGAGTTTACTTGGTTTATGACTTGTTCATCTATTTTATTTCATTCCAGATTGAGACTATCAATGAACAGAGCCAGCTTGTTGCCACTTTTTATTATCATCAGGTCAATGAAATAGAGGATTACCTGATAATCCTATCAAGTATTAATTATGCATTTTTAGGATTGAAGGTCATCTTACGATTCAGAACCAAAACCAATAAATTGAAACTCAAACAGGTTGAAATGATTTTTAAATGGTTAAAAACAATTTTTATTGCTATGGGGTTGGCGGCACTTTTTCTTACAATCAACGAAATCATTGATTTGACTATTGAAAAACCCATACAGGGTTTTAATCATTGGAAAATTTTCAGTCTCTACCTAGCTGCTTCAATTTATTATATTGGTATTAAGGGTTATAAACTGGATACATCGTCGATTCACAATAACAAACAATACATTGAGTCAGTTTCATCCAAACTTGACAATGAGACGATGGCTCTTGCGGAAAAAAGGTTAACCGAGCAACTTGAAGGCAAGGCTGTTTATTTAAACCCTGAAATCACCCTTGATCAATTGGCAGATTTAATTGATACATCACCGGAGAACCTGTCATTTATTATCAATCATAAATTCAGTAAGAATTTCAGAGATTTAATCAACTCTTATCGAATTGATGCGGTTAAATCGAAATTGCAGGAATCGGATAATCTAACTATTTTAGATATTGCTTTGGACTGTGGTTTTAACTCACAGGCGAGCTTTTATCGTTCTTTTAAAAAATTTGAAGGAATGACACCCAAAGCTTATTTGGATTCAAAAAAATAATTTTATTCTTAAAATTCTACTCTCAAAACATGATTTGGGAGGTATGAAGTACTAATTTTCGTAATATTTGCGTTTTTTAAATTATTGAAAGCTATAGATTATGAAATTTGCAACTTTAAAAAAATCCTTGCTATACATCATCATTTTTTTAATTTTGGTGTATTTTGCGACAAAGGTTTTTATTGACTCACAGGTTAAACATCAAAATGGATTGAACACTCCTGTTGTTGATATATCCCAATTTAACATATCAGATGCTCCAGTTGCTATCACCAATATTTCGGTACTCTCAACTGATTCCAGCGAAATGCTGGATAACCAGACGGTACTTATTAAGAATGGACTGATTAGTAAAATTGGTAGTGAACTACAAGTCCCTGGTGATTATACTAAAGTTGATGGAAGCGGGAAATTCTTAATCCCCGGATTAGCTGACACTCATGCACATACATATAATAGTAAAAACGATTTATTGTTGTACATTGTTAATGGAGTCACGCAAATTGCTATACTCAGTTCACATCCTGAAATGTTGGAATGGAGAAAAGATGCAAAAAACGGAGCAATCAGTCCGCAGATATTTCTCTCAACCGGTGGATTGAATTCAAAATACGGATTCATGTCAGTTGTTCGTAGCTGGTTTGGTTCGCATCCGGGAATCAATACTGCAGAACAAGCCCGTGAAGCAGTTGAGATTTATAAAGAACAAGGCTTTGATGTTATTAAAGCCTATGAATATCTGAACAGGGAAAGCTATTTTGCCATGGTTGAAGAAGCAAAAAAACAACATTTTCCTGTTAGTGGTCATATCCCTGAAGAGGTTACACTCGATGAAATCTACCATTCCGGACAGTCTCATCTTGCTCATGTGGAAGAACTGGTCAAGGGTTCCATGCGTCAATATAACGCTCTGGATAATAGAAAAAATCTTTCTTATCTGCAATATCTGAATAACAATGCGGATGATATTGCAAAAAAAGTAAAAGCCGGAAATATCAGTATATCGACAACTGTTTGGCTCATGGAGTCATTACCACAACAACGATTTGACTTGGAAAATTTTTTAAAGACAATCGAATTGGAGTATGAAAACCCGGGAGTGATTGAAGGTTCTGTTTTTGCATCCGGATGGTTGCCGGGTTCCAATCGCTATGAGTCACAAGTCCGTGATTTATCAACTGAGGACAGAGAAATCTCCAGACAATTTACTGATGAATATGTGCAGGCAATTTATATCATGACCAAAGCATTGGTTGATAATGATGTGATTCTTTTGGCGGGTTCTGACTCAAACACTGCTGGAACAATTGCCGGTTTTTCCATGCATGATGAGTTTCAGTCTTTATCAAATGCCGGGCTCAGCAACTCTCAAATATTACACTCTGCGACATTAGCTCCTTCAAAATGGATGGGTTTTAATTCAGGTCAAATTGCTGAAGGAATGCGGGCAGATTTAGTGATTCTTGATAATAACCCTCTACTTGATATAAAAAACACCCGTTCTATCAACGCGGTCATACTCAATGGCAAACTCATGACGAGAGAAGTTTTGGATGACATTCTTTCCCAAATCAAGAAAGCGAATAATTCAGCCAGAGAAATAAGTATTGAGCAATATCTTTAGCTCAATCGAATAGAACAGTTCAGCCCTGTCAGGATTCTTTCAAATTCTTCTCCTAGTGGGGCTGAAATGGTAATAGATTCACCACTCTCAGGATGATTAAACCTGATTTCTTTGGCGACCAGTAATAATCGACTCAAGGCGAATTGTTCTCTAAACATGTTATTGTGTTTTCCATCACCATGCGTAGTGTCGCCAATTATTGGATGAAAAATATGCTTCATATGTCTTCTGATTTGATGCTTGCGACCGGTTTCAGGAGTTAAGGAAACCAGAGAATAACGAGCACTCGAGTATCGTCCAACAGGTATAGGGACTTCACCTTTCCATAAAGTTTCGTAGTGTGTTACTGCATCCTGTGCCGGTTTATCTGGCTTTGTATTTTTGTCGGCTATTTTGTCCAGTTGTTCTTGCAGAGGATAATCAATTGTTCCATTATCATCTGTATAACCTCTGACTAAAGCGACATATTTTTTACTAACTTGTTTTTGCGTAAATTGCTCTGTCAATTGAGCTGCAACTTCCGAAGATAAAGCCATTACAAGGACTCCAGAAGTCGGCTTATCCAAACGATGCACCGGATAAACATATTGCCCGATTTGATCTCGTGTCATTTGCAAAGCAAATCGGGTTTCGCGTTTATCGATTAAAGAACGATGAACCAACAATCCCGAAGGCTTATCAATAATAACAATATGTTCGTCTTGGTAGAGAATGGGGAGCATAAATGTCAATTAGTAATTAGGAATGTGTAATGAACAATAGGTTGTCATATTGGGCAAACGCGGTGTATGGACATAAATTACGGTTGCTAAGACTTTTCTCCCAGATTTTTTACAATTTCATAAAGCTGTTCGGAGATTTCTAACAACTCTTTTAAAAGAGCGTTACAGATATCCAGATTTCCCTCATATTCTGCCAAATTTCTTTTCCTGTGGCAATCATCCAATATACGCCATTGAGCGGTTGAAAAATCAACAGTATGCTGTAAACATTGAAAGACCAAATATCGACTGTCGGAGCGATAACCATACCATCTTAATGCAGCCAGTGATAGTATATGGGCTGCTCCGTAGGACAATAAAAACCGGCTATCTTTGGATAAACCATCGAGTCCGGCATCATTCAATCTGTTTTTAGCAGCATTTAACATGCCATCAAACTCTGCCTGATCAAAGGGTTCTTTTTGTAATTTATTGATTTTAACTAAATTCTCAAGCGCTTCCATATGTCTTACACATCAAACTCATTATTAAATTGAGACTCTCCCTTTAACCACAGTTTATTCTGGGATAAAACCCGGGTAACAAAACTTTGATTATTTTCAATTCTGTCCCTAAATTCGTGTGAACTATACAAGGTAGGATGGATACTTCTTCCCAGTTGCTTTTCAGCCTGTTCCAGTGATTCAAGTAAAACAGTGTAACTTAACGAATCAGAAACAACCATCAGGTCAATATCACTGCCGGCATGTTCTTTTCCTTTAGCCACTGAACCGTATATAAAAGCATAATCCATATTTTGCAAAAAGTTTTTCAATACTGATTGAATTGTCCCAACCACACCAAAGGTTTTTTTGACAATTGATTTGAGTTCTGCAAAAATTGGATGTTTAGAATTGGCCTGATAATGAACCTGATTGCCTTGCTTACTGACCGTTAATAATCCTGCAGCCTGTAGCTTATCCAACTCTCGTCTGACAGTTCCCTTGCCCATAGCTGCCAGATGAATCAATTCATTCAAATAGAAACTTCTTTCTGGCTGTCCAAACAACAAACCCAAAACCTTTTGTTGAGTTTTGGTAAATAAAGCCTCACCTGTATTCAATTGATTATCCATATAAGTCCCAATATAGGTACTATAAGACCCTTTTTGGGGTTTGTAAAGTTTTTGTCATCGTGATTGCTCATTGTTTATCAATTTTATATTTAGCATCTAGTAATTGACCGTCATATCGACCAAACGAAGTGTGTGGAGAATTGAAACATCAGCCTTTTAACAAAACCCTGTCATTCCCGACTCCGATCGGGAATCAATTTATGTTTTTTTATTAATATCCAGTATATCCATGTTGACAACAAAGAACCGATTAAGATTGCACTTGGAAAACCTCCCACAATCAGTACCATTATAACTTCATATACTGTCCCGACAACAGCTGCAATTAAAGTAATAACAATTGGAACCATGTATAAACTACTCAGTTTGTCCAATAAAGTTAACAACCCTCCAATTACAAAATAAATTAATGATCCGCCAATAAAACTGGCTATTAGAAAAATAAAATATGTATAGCCAGGGTCAGGATAACTCGATGCATAAGTGTCAATGGGCAGCAACAAAAATATTAATTTCAGTTTAATTATATGATGTTTAATAATACTTATTAGCTGATTCACCCAATCACTCCTTTACCTCTCAATTCATTA
>JAGRJP010000052.1 GCA_020442665.1 Lysobacterales bacterium | reverse complement strand
TTCCAATATCAATTATTGAGCGTGTTGAAATACATTTGGTGAATAACAAAGGGCAGTTTGTGACCGGTGGAGCAACTGGAGTAATCAATATTATCACTGAAAACTCACTGGATGGCTTGAGAATAGATACTTATTATGGTCTGTCAGAAAGAGGTGATGCTGAAAGCCAAAATTACAGTGTCAGTTATGGAAAAGAATCAGAAAAGGGAAGAGTGAATATCAGTTCTGAATTTTCTAAAAGCAAACCAATTTTCGCACGAGATAGAGATATTTCAGCATTGCCGGTTTACGGAACAGGTGTCAATTTGGGCAGTATAATCACCCCTCAAGGTAGCTTTCAATTTGTAGATCCCATCACAGGTGAGTTTTATAGTTCAGTTACAACATTACTAGGAACGAATGGATTTAACGAACCCAATGATCCTGATTTGATACCGTTTACTAGTGACCTTAGATACAATTATGCTCCGGAGAATTATTTATTAACACCACAAGAAAAATACTCCCTTTATTTGAATGGAAATTACGGACTTTCAAATGATTTGACATTCAGTGCGGAATTGCTGTTTAACCGAAGGAAATCAGAGCAAATGTTGGCACCTGATCCAATGTCTATTTACAATTATTATTCTCCAGTGATTGTTATTGGGAGTTCGAATCCATATAACCCTTATTATGGCCAGGATTTCCGCTTGTATTCAATAAATAGAAGAATAGTTGAACTCGGAAATCGGTTCTATAACCAAGAATCAGACACATATTTCTATAAAGCCGGATTGCAAGGGCAATCGGAAATCGGGAAAGGATGGAAATGGAAAGCCAATATTTCTTTTAATAAAAACAATGAAACAGTAAACTTCAGTAGATTTGTCGATACTGAACGGGTGTTAACAGCTTTGGGAAATAATTGTGCGGGAGACTGTGTTCCTCTCAATCTTTTTGGAGGTTCGGGAACAATTACACCTGAAATGCTGGACTATATTGCTTATGAAGGGTTGAGTGAAACTAACACCAAAGTAACATCATTTCAATTTCATGCTTCATCAACTCTGGCAGAACTTTCATCTGGAAGTCTGGATTTGGAAATGGGTTATGAATACAGAAAGCACAGCGGATATTACAGGCCGGATGCGGCTCTCATTAATGGAAATATTTCGAGTAGGCTTAATCCATATTATTTATATGATGGTTCGTATCATGTGAATGAAGTATTTGCCGATTTTGATATTCCGATATATGAAAATTTAGATATGTATGCTTCTACTAAACTGAGCAAATATGATTTTACCAATGCTGAATTATCAGGAGGCATTCATTTTCGGTATAAACCATTAAACTCACTGACATTAGACCTTGGTTATGCAAGAGTGAATAACGAACCAAAGTTGTATGAGTTATTTATGCAGGAGTCCTTCATTGGCTTAATTAGCTATTATTTACCTGTTAATGAAGACTATTATCTCTCCACAATAGGTAATGATGAGTTATCTTTGGAGAAATTTGACAACTTTAGTCTAAATATCAATTACAGACCACAATGGTTTGATGGTCTTGAAATGGATTTATTATTATTAAAACAATTATCAGATAATCTGGTTACACTTGAGTCTATAGATTATTTGAGATCATCTTGCAGGTATACAGGAGAACCTCTTTATTGTGATAGGTTTACTCAGATTGATCAATATACCTATGAAGCCATAACTACATTTGTAAACGGAATCCGCTCATTCGATGTATTCAATATTGGTTACAATCTAAAATATAAAGTTTCTACAGATTCAG
>JAGRJP010000051.1 GCA_020442665.1 Lysobacterales bacterium | reverse complement strand
GATTACCGGATTCCTCACCAATTGCAGCCATCGAAACAACCATGTGTGGAAAAATACCGGTTTGTTGCATGGCTAATTGAAGTTGATGACCAGTTGAAACATCTTCTTTAATTTTCTTGATGGCATCTCCATAAACCACATTACCCACAGCTCCGGCAACAGTGTCCAAACCTTCAACCAAGGGAACACCGGCTCTAAATGTTGTTGACAATGTTCTGGCAAAACGAGCAACTGCTGCATTGTTAAGAATATTGCCGACAATAGGAAGTTTCAAAGACAATCTGTCCAGTGCATGGGCAAATTTCAAAGATCTTTTTTTCAACTGGATAAAACCAACAATAACTCCAACAAAAATTCCAAGATAAAGTAAAAAGTTTTCCTGCAAAGCCTCAGATGCATGCACCACCATTTGTGTCAATCCCGGCAAATCCGCGCCGAAACTTTTGAACATTTCTTCAAATTGTGGAACAACTTTCAAAAGTAACAAAGCACTCACACCAAAGGCAACCACGATCACCGCAGCAGGATAATACAGCGCTTTTTTGATTTTACCTTTAATTTCCTCAGTTCGTTCTTTGTAAGTTGCAATCGTATCGAGCAACTCATCAAGGACACCGGCTTTTTCACCGGCAGCAACCAAATTACAATATAACTCATCAAAATGCAGAGGATGTTTGCCTAAAGACTCACTCAAACTCAAACCCGACTGAATATTATTCTTGATGTCTTTAAGCATCTTCGCCATATTCGGGTTTTTCTGCCCGCCTTCAATAATCTCAAAAGCCTGCACCATTGGCACACCCGACTCCATCATGGTTGCCAACTGTCTGGAAAATAGGGCAATATCCTGAGCCTTAATCGGTTTTCCTTGTGAAAAGAGTGGCTTTCTCTTTTTGACAATTTGGTTGACATTAATGTTCTGACGGCGTAACTCTGAACGAGCGACCGTCAAACTTTTTGCTTTAATTTCTCCATTAATTTTCTTACCGGTTTTGTCTTTACCTTTCCATGTAAAGGTAATATATTCCTCTATTGCATTCTGTTTTGTAGCCATATTTCTAATCTACCGTTACTCTGTTTGCTTCTGCTAAACTTGTGATACCATTTTTTACTTTCAGTAGTGCTGATTTTCTTAAATCAGCGATGCCATCCGCTCTTGATTGATCGGCAATTTCCAAAGCATTTCCTTCTGCAAGAATAATCCTTTTAATTTTATCTGTCAGTGGCATAACCTGGTAAAGACCTACCCTGCCTTTATAACCACCATTACACTTGCGACATCCAACAGCGTCATAAATTTTAATTTCATGGGCATCTTTTTCGGAAAAGCCTTCGCGCATTAATACTTCCGGTGAGTACTCGCCGATTTGTTTACAATCATGCAAGCGCCTTCCCAGTCTCTGAGCAATCACCAAAGAAACTGCCGAAACAATATTGAAAGGCGCGATTCCCATATTCATTAGACGACTGATGGTTTCAGGTGCATTGTTGGTATGAAGTGTCGAAAGCACCATGTGACCGGTTTGCGCGGCTTTAATAGCGATTTCAGCTGTTTCCAAATCACGAATCTCACCAACCATGATGATATCAGGATCTTGACGCAGGAATGAACGCAATGCTACAGCAAAGGTCATTCCCTGTTTTTCGTTCTGTTGAACCTGATTGATACCATTCACCCTGATTTCAACAGGATCTTCCACCGTTGAAATATTGGAACCATCGACATTGAGAATATTCAAAGCGGTATACAACGAAACCGTTTTACCACTACCCGTTGGACCGGTGACCAGAACCATGCCATAAGGCTTATGAATCGCATTCACAAATAATTCTTTTTGCTCCGGCTCATAACCAAGCATGTCAATACCCATTTTGGCAGCGGAGGCATCCAGTACACGCATTACGATTTTTTCACCAAAAAGAGTCGGACAAGTACTCACACGAAAGTCAATCGCTTTAGTTTTGGATAAATTCAGTTTAATACGACCATCTTGAGGAACACGTCTCTCAGCAATATCTAATTTTGACATTACTTTAACTCTCGATGCAATTTTCATGCTCATACCAACCGGTGGCTTGACCATTGTTTTCAGCATTCCGTCTACACGATATCTGACTCTGTAGTTCTTCTCATAAGGTTCAAAGTGAATATCCGATGCTCCTCGTTTAATAGCATCAAGCAAGACTTTATTCACAAACTTAACAATCGGTGTGTCATTGGCATCATTCTCTGAGGAGCTATCCTCTTCATGCAACTCCGTTGTATCCTCATAATCCAGATCTTCAAGACCGGAGTCATCGTCCTCCTCGTCCATCATCGACTCAGCTTCACTGAGTGCTTCATCAATTACGCTAGTTAATATATCGTGAGGGATAACGACAGGATCCACTGCCATATTGGTGTGGAATTTTATTTCTTCAATTGCGGTTACATTCGTCGGATCGGAAATTCCAAGAAATAATTTTTTATCTCTCTTGAATAAAGGTAAAACACTATGTTTATGAATTAATTTTTCATCCACCAAATCCACCGGCAGACTTTTGCTATCCATTACCGAAACATCAAATAACGGAACTCCATAAACTGCTGAAGAAACACTTGCCAACTTATCAGCAGGTGCCAAATCATTTTCAACCAGATAGGTAAAGAGAGGAATTCGCCTTTTTTTTGAGGTGATGACAGCTTCAATTGCATTTTCTTCAGATATCACTGAAGATGCAATCAAACGCTTCAACGTTCCGTTTAACATCACTTTTGAGTCATTACTCATCATTTAATGTAACTCCCATAGCCCCTAAAAAGATATTTTTCTTTTAAATATCTGTACTTTACACGATTTTTCTAAATAAATGAACAACTATCTTAATGAAATTATAAATCAGTTTTTGCGATTTAATTCACAGATTGATTGGTGTGCTAAAAAAATATAATTTTAAAACGAATCTCAGCTATTGTTTAAGTTGTGAGTCACTATCCGTTATAATACGCTTTTTTCATAAATACATAACCAAAAGGGGTATCATAATGAATTTTCACGAATATCAGGCGAAAGAGATTTTTGCCTCATATGGAGTTCCCGTGCCTGCAGGAATTGTTGCCAGAACTGTTGATGAGGCATTAAATGCAGCTGAAACTCTGGGTGGCAATATGTGGGTTGTAAAAGCTCAAGTTCATGCCGGGGGAAGAGGTAAAGCCGGTGGAGTTAAACTAGCAAAAAGCATGGATGAAGTCAGAGAATACGCAAGCAACATGCTTGGAATGACGATTCAAACATACCAAACTGGTGGTATGGCATTGCCTGTCAATGAAGTTCTAATCACCGAAGCCGCTGAAATCAAACAAGAACTTTATCTGAGTTTATTGGTTGACCGTGCAAATAAATGCCTGTCATTCGTTGTATCAGCTGCCGGTGGTGTTGATATTGAAGAAGTCGCCAGAACCGCCCCTGAAAAAATTCATGCAGTCACTGTTGATAACCTCGAAGGGCTTTTCCCTTATGAATGTCGCAAAGTTGGCTTTAGCATGGGATTAACAGCTAAACAAACAAATCAATTGACTAAAATCATGATGGCTTTGCATAAAATGTTCCATGATTTGGATTTGGCACTGGTTGAAGTTAATCCATTGATTATTGATGGAGATGATGACGTGGTTGCATTGGACGCGAAAATCAGCATGGATGATAATGCCTTATTCAGACATAAAAAACTAGCCGAACTTCGTGATAAATCTCAAGAAGACCCAGCTGAAGCTGAAGCCCATGAGCACAGTCTTAACTACATCAAACTGGATGGAAATATCGCATGTATGGTGAATGGTGCCGGTCTTGCAATGGCAACTATGGATGTGATTAAGCTTACGGGCGGCGAACCTGCAAACTTCCTTGATGTAGGTGGTGGAGCGACAGCTGAAAGAGTTGCAGTTGCCTTTAAAATTATTCTTTCTGATCCGAACGTCAAGTCAATTCTGGTCAATATTTTTGGGGGAATTGTTCGTTGTGATTTAATTGCTCAAGGTATTATTGATGCTATTAAAGAAGTCGGCGTTGAACAACCGATTATCGTTCGGCTTGAAGGAACCAATGTCGAGCAAGGCAAAGAATTACTCAAACAAAGTGGTTTGGCAGTGATTGCTGCTGATGACTTAGATGATGCTGCAACCAAAGCAGTTTCAGCAGTAGCATAGGAGAAAAGAATGAGCGTGTTAATCAATAAAGATACAAAAGTCGTTGTCCAAGGTTTTACCGGATCACAGGGAACTTTTCACTCCAGCCAAGCCATTGAATACGGAACCCAAATCGTTGGTGGCGTGACTCCGGGTAAAGGCGGACAAACGCATCTCGACAGACCTGTTTTTGATACTGTTGAAGAAGCAGTTAAACAAACCGGTGCGAATGCCAGTATGATTTTAGTTCCACCGCCATTTGCTGCGGATGCGATTTTAGAAGCCGTCGATGCCGGAATCAAAGTGATTATCTGTATCACCGAAGGCATTCCTGTTTTGGACATGATGAAAGTGAAATCGGTTTTGGAAACAATGCCTGATGTTAAGTTAGTTGGACCAAATTGTCCGGGTGTTATCACTCCGGGTGAATGTAAAATCGGTATCATGCCGGGCCCCATTCACAAACCGGGAAATATCGGAATTGTTTCTCGTTCAGGCACATTAACTTATGAAGCCGTTCACCAAACCACCAAAGTCGGACTCGGTCAAACAACCTGTATTGGTATTGGTGGTGATCCCATTCAAGGGATGAATTTTGTTGATTGTCTGAAAATGTTTCAGGATGACCCGGCGACTGAAGGTATCATTATGGTTGGTGAAATTGGTGGTTCAGCTGAAGAAGATGCTGCGGAATACATCAAAAATCATGTCACCAAACCGGTTGTCTCATACATTGCCGGAGTCACAGCACCTGCGGGTAAACGCATGGGACATGCGGGAGCCATTGTTGCCGGCGGTAAAGGAACTGCTCAAGCCAAATACGAAGCACTCGAAGCAGCAGGCGTTACAACCGTAAAATCACCAACTCTTTTAGGCGAAGCTATTAAAAAGTTGGTCGGTTAAGAATTAATAATTCTTAAGATTAAAAAGCCGTTTAATTTAATTAAGCGGCTTTTTTATTTATAATTATTTCAATTTAAACTTTCTGCAAAACTGATGAAAAGTATCCTCGTCATTTTATTATTAGTCATTTCCCAATTTTCATTCTCTGATGATAGCAATACAGTATCAAATAAAGACTATCAGGTTTTTTACAATGCCTTTCCATCAACATTTTTAACACCTGAAGTCGCCAAAAATTACCAGATTGAACGCTCTGCTAACCGTGGTTTGTTTAATATTTCTATCAGAAAAAAAAATAATGATACTTCGAAACCCGCAAAAGCTAAACTCATCGTTTCTGCAAAAAATCTTCTAGGTCAGGAAAAATTGGTTGATGTGAAAGAAATCATAGAAGCCGGTGAAGCTATTTATTATATCGGCTCTTTTTCAGTTTCAGAGGAAGAAGTGATTCATTTCAATATTGATGTGATTCCAGAAAATAGTCAAACCTCATTGAATGTGAAGTTCACTCACGAGTTTTAAAGATTTTTATACAGATAATTTCTGCCTTTGGGATGATTCTTGAATCGACGATGCACCCATAAATAGTGCTCAGGATGCTTTTTGATTTGTTGTTCAAATAATTGATTCAATTTTAACAAGTTTTCCTTAATATCATCTCCTTGAAAAATACCCAATGGTGGCAAAACATCAACGTGATAAATTGTTTTTCCGTTGGAGTCTTTCCGCCTAAAACCAAACCAAGGAATTACAGGTACATTGGTCGATTTTGCTAATCTTGCCAAACCCGTAACCGTTGCTGCAGGTACACCAAAAAAATTAATATATTCAAATTGATATGAAAAATTCTGATCCGGAAAAAAATACACCGGATAATTGTTTTTCAATGATTTCAAAACATTCTTCATATCCTTTTTGTCGATTGTTTTTTTGCAATGCGTTCGTCGGGCAATATCGACATGCTCTTCGAAAATTTTATTATTATGTTGACGTGCAAGCATATGTCCCGGTTTACTGAGAGTGTTATTTATGGCCCGAATCACCAATTCCATCGGATGCAAATGGCAACTGATTAATAAACAACCATTTTCTTCTGAAAGTGCCTTCTCAATTACATCTAATCCGGAAAATTCGACTCGTTCAGTAATCTTCTCCGTTTTTCCCCAATAAGCATAAATTGTTTCAAGCAAACCTTTACCATTGGATATCAGATTTTGTTTTAAAAGTTTTTTTCTATCTTTGAAAGATAAGTCAGGAAAGCATAACTCGATATTTCTGTGAGCAATTTTCTTTCTTTTATTCGGAATCAACCAAAATAACCAGCCAACAAAATAACCTAAAGCCAAAATAAAGGGTAACGGCATTTTCATCAAAATTTTTGCCAGTAAAACGATGAAATTAGTCTTTATTCTTTTGAAGCTCATAGAGTTTTGCGTATTTCAGGAAAGCATACCTGGTGTTTAACGATGCATTGATAAAGCCAGCCCAGCCATTGAAAATCTGACGACGAAGAAAATACTGACGAAAAAAATACCAAGGTGGATAGAACACTAATTTTAAAGGAGAAGTTCGCTTTCCTTGTTGAAATTTCTGCTTGGCTGCCAGTTGCGAATATTGATTGATTTTTTCCACTTTCTTGGAAATTGAAGTTTCTCCAAAATGACGAATTTCCGCATTGAGTTTTGTTGATTGACCGGATGTTTTTACCGATTCATGCACTAAATCTTCGGAAACATCAGACAAACTTTTATTAAACAGTCTGACAAAGTGATTCATACGAACCCAGTTGTGTGACCACTTCCAGAAAACCCATTCTCTTCGTGGCAGACTGTAAGCATCAAATTCAGGAGATTTATTTTTAAATTCACCTATAATTTTTTGACCATCATCACTCATAAATTCATCAGAATCCAAAAGCAGAATCCAATCATATTTTGCTAATAATATCGCATCTTTTTTTTGCTGTGAGAATCCTTTAAATTTTTGTTGTTTGATAACACAGTTATATTTTTTGATGATTTGCAATGTTGTATCAGTACTGAATGAGTCCATCACCACAATTTCATCAGCAAAACCAAGGCTTTGCAAACATTTCTCAATGGTTTCCTCATTATTTAATGTGGTTATAACAGCGGAAATCTTAATCATCTTGATGACTCATCATTAATAATCCGGCACCGCAGAACCAGATACAAATCGACCAAAATGAAGAAAACAAAGAATAAATACTCACGAATGGTAAAAAGGCACACACAATCGCAACCATAAACGGCCACATTGATGGATCGTAATTTAACTTAACAAATTTAATCAGTTGATACATTGCGAATATCATCAACAACAGTCCGGCCAATCCTGTTTCGGATAAAATTTCCAACAACCAATGATGAGCATGCATCCCTACTCCTCCTTGCTCCTGCCAGACATCATCGCTTTCAGCATATTGCGAATAAGCATTACGGAAAGCATGGGCACCAACTCCATTAATTGGATGTTCAGAAAACATATTCCACGATGTTTGCCAAATCGGCAAACGATTCGCTAATGCAAAATCCAGGCCGGATTGCGAACCATCCAAAACGGCCATTGACCGTTCAATGCGATTTTGAAATTCCGGAGAAATAAACCATAGTGACACTAATAAAACAATGGCAACCACAGCCGTTTTCATCAGCAAAATAAATCTTCGTGTTTTGACATGGTGCAACCAATAAGCAAATAAAACAAAAATCATCATCAACCATGCGGAGCGTGTTCCTGACAAAATTATCACAGCAATCATCGCCAATATTAATATCCAGCGAACCAACGAATTTATCTGTATCAAACCAATCATCACAACGGGCATTAACAATGCAATGACAGGACCTAACTTAACCTGATCAGTTCCGAAAATACCGTTCAAACGTCCCGGATAGGTTTCTCTTCCAATCAAATCAAAGCCAACAAAATACTGAATCAATGCATCTATCGTCCAGAAAATAATGAGTCCTGTTATTAATGGAATCATTAGCTTCCTGTCTTGGCTCTTTGTCAGTACTAAGATGGCAATTGTTGCCAGATAGAATCGAAGACTGGATACTCCAACAATCAGTGTTTTTTTCTGCCAGAATGAATCCGGAGCAGAAAGCAGTATCATCAAAAAGTAACAAAAATAGACAATTGAGAGTATTTTAATTTGTGGTTTGGCAAATACAGTGATTCCTTGTTTTGCCAATGTATAAATTCCGAAAATAGCTAAAATTAATATTGGCAATTCAGCCAATCTGGAAAAAGGTAGCAAAACTAAAACAGACAAAAATAAATAAACTATGAATTTGGAAAGGTTAATCGACATTTGCAGTTTCCAAATAAAGTTGATAGATTTTGTTTAACATGTCTGTGAGCAAAAATTGAGGATTTTTCTTTACCTCGGGTTGATTGCTCAATATTGAATCAATCACATTCGCCATTTGTTGAGTGTCACCCAATTTTATTTTCCCTTCGGGAAACATTTTATTCAGAATCTCACCCACGCCACCGTGATTGTATCCGACAACAGGAGTACCGACGGATAGTGATTCCAAAACAGTTCGTCCAAAGGCTTCCGGACGTTTCGATGCTGATACGACAACATCTGCTATTGAATAAATCTCTGCCATAGAATCCTGTAAACCCAGCCAATACACTTTATCCTCGACTCCATTATCTCTGAACCAATGTAGCAATTTTGCCGCATAGAAGTCATCATCAGGTGTTGCGGTTAAGACCAACCTACAGTTTTCATCACATTGTTTGAGCCAATCCAGCAAATCCTTAACACCTTTTAAAGAAGTCAATCGCCCGGGCATTAAGACCAATTTTTTACCTACCAATTGATGGTGTTTCTGATAGAAATCATGCAACCACCGAAAGTCAGCCTGAAAATCATAAGGAAACTCTTCCGGATTGATTCCCCGATAAATCATCACCGGCTCGGATTTCAAATATTGTGAATAGTTTTCCTTAACGTAGTTATTCGTGGTTTCCGAAACAGTAATCACCTTATCACCTCGTGCCATAATCGACGAATAACGCTTCACTGAATATAGACCGTGAATGGTAGTTATTAATTTCGGTTGATTGTTTTTGATGCTTTTAATCGCTCGGTAAGCCAACCAAGCTGGTAGACGGGAACGAGCATGGACAATATCGGCTTGTTTTTGCTGAAAGATTTTTTTCAGGGTTTTGATTTTCAGCAATGTCAAGAATGATTTTTTACCAATATCAAGTGCAATATGCTCAACATCCGGTGATAACTTTTTTACCATGTTACCACCTGAGGAGATTACAATTGATGTGCAACCTTTCTCAGCGTGAAAATTAGCAACTTCGACCGTTCCCCTTTCCACTCCGCCATTATTTAATGCCGGTAATAATTGAATAACCGTGAGCTTATGGCTCATAGCAAGCGTTACTTATCATCCATAATGTATTGAGCTCCACAATACGGACAGGTCGCTTGGTTTTCTTTTGATAAATTGAGATAGACTTTAGGGTGAGAATTCCATGTTTTCATATCTTCGCCGGGACAAGACAACGGCAAATCGGCTTTGGTAACATGATAAACTTTATTCAGATTGGCTGAATTTTTTGCAAGTGATTTCGACATTGTTTTCTCTCTGATTCAATTTTAAGGTATTATAACAATAATAACTATTTCATCAATTATTCACAGCCATTGAAAAGATTTAAAAATATCTGGATTTTTAGCGACAGCATTGCCGGTCATGAAATTCAGTCGGTTTCTCTGGCCGAACTGCTTTCGGATAATATATCAATCTATCATTGTACAATCAGGCAACCATGGCTCAGTTTTGCACCCAGAAGACTTCCTCGGTTTGGTCGAAATATTATTTGGAAATCCAATCAACCTAATTTATCTCAATCCGTTGATTTGATTATCACTTGCGGTCGGCGAATGGCAGCCGTTGGTAAGTATTTTAAGAAATTATTGCAATGCCAACATATCCAGATTTTAAATCCGGGTGATAATGCGGAAAAATATAATTTGCTAATTTGCCCTGAGCACGACAATCAAAAAGGCAGGAATATCTTATCAATCAAAGGAAGTTTACACCCGATTTCGACACAATCTTTATCCAATTTTGATTGTTCCAAAATCAGCCCTCTTTCAGTTGGATTGTTTTTAGGTAATCCTTCATCAAAGTTTTTCGAACAGCTCGATTCTTTGAAACAACAAATCTCTCAGAGTTTTCCGGATCATCATGTCTATGTTTGTGGTTCCCGAAGAACACCAAAAACCGAATCCAGTAGAATCAAAAAGGTTTTCTCAAATTCAAGAAATGTATGGTCAGGAGATGATGATGGCGAGAATCCTTATATATCCATGTTGGCATGTTGTGAAGTTTTGATCGTCACTGCTGACAGTATCAATATGGTTTCCGAGGCTTGTGCAACTGACAAAAATGTAATCGTCATAGCTGAAAGCGAAGCCTCTCCGAAACATCAAAGATTCATTCACTCAATTAAGGAAAGATTATCAACTTTTGAACAGTTAAAAAGCGATGTAGAACCACTGGAAACTTTAATTGAATTGAAGAATCAAGTTTTAGATTTCTTTTCTGAAAATCCTTAAAAAACTGTCCAATTCATTTGCCACCAGTCGAGAAATTCATCAAATTCAACCGTTCCGTTACCATCTTCATCAATGGTGTGGAAACCGCGAATTGCCATCTCTCTGCTGGCATCTGGAGCTAAAACCTTAAAAAGTTTAATGAATTCATTCTCCTCAAGCAAACCATTGCCATTATTATCAAAAAAATCAAAATGGTCTTTGATTTCTGCAATCTCTTCTTGTGTTAATTCTGCCATAATCAGTCTCGTTTTTTTGCTAAATTATATGCTGAATTGCATTTATCATACAGTAAAAATTAGTTATATCAGTCTATAATTTCATTCAATCGCTGGCCGGTTAATGCCACTCTGGCTGCAAACCAAGTTACCAAAATTGATACTCCAATAACGGCAAATACTTGTATCAAATTCAACCCTTTCAAGCTCACATCAACGCCAAAATTGTTCATTAATGAAGACATTAAATCATCCAGCCACCAGAAACTGACAAACAGAAAAATTACTGCCAGAATCCCTGCAAATATTCCCAGAAAAACACCCATGTATAAAAAACCTCTTCGCACCTGAGCATTACTGGCACCAATCAATTCCAACAATCGGATTTCCTGCTTATGCTCTGCAATCTCGTTACCAATAGTATTTCCAAGAATGACAATGATAATCACCAAAAACAGCAAGGCACTCACATGTGACATTCTCAATAATGTCGAAGTTAAACCTTGTAATTGATTCAACCATTGCTGATCGTAACTCACATACTCAACCTGAGGTCGTTGTTCGAGCATCTTAACCAAATTTTCAACGTCGGATTTTTCTTGAGAAATTTTTGTCTTGACGCCGATTTGTTGTGGTAAATCATACGATTTGATTAATTTGGTGAACTTGGATAACTGCTTGTCGGTTTCAAGTTGTTGTTTCACTTCATCAGTATTGATTAAATGAGCTGACTCAACCACCGGATTGGCTTTAATATCATCAATCAGTTGGTTGATTTGCGACTCGTCCGTCTGGCCTTTGACAAACACGGCTATAGAACCTTGAGTTTGCCATGATTGTTTCAATTCATCATAATTCAGCCAAACCGTCCATAAAAACAATGGAATGAAAAAACAAATTGCCAATGTGGCAATTGTTAAAACCGAGCGTATTGGTTTTTTCCACGGAAATGAAAAGCCCTCACGCACAGCCCGTTTATGCCCGCGAAAATAGGCAAGTGTTGGTGATGGCGTGTGTTTGCTTCCTATCATGGTGTGTAAATATTTTTCTGCGGACTGAAATCATCAATAAGTTCGCCTTTTTCCAGCACCAGAACCCTTTTTTGCAGTCTTTTAATCAAAAATAAATCATGCGAAGCAATAACAATTGTGATTCCTTGTTTGTTCAAATTCTCGAAAATTTGCATGAGTTCCAATGATAAATCGGGATCGAGATTTCCGGTTGGCTCATCGGCTAAAATCAAATCCGGCTTTGACACAAACGCACGAGCAATTCCCACTCTTTGTTGCTGACCACTTGATAATTCTAAAGGGTAAAAATTGGCTTTCTCAGCAATTCCTACCTGAGACAAGGCAGCCCTGGCATTTTTAAAACTCACAGAATCTGAATAACCACGAATTTGTAGAGATAAAGCAATATTTTCCAGAACCGTTTTATTGTTCAGCAAGCGGTGATCCTGAAAAATCATGCCGATTTTCTTACGATAAGCAGGAACTCGCGAGGAAGGTAATGATGAAATATCCATCGAATTCACCCGAATCTGCCCGTAACTGGCGTATTGCATTAACATCAACAAACGCAAAATAGTTGTTTTCCCCGCCCCGGAATGCCCGGTCAGAAACAACATTTCCCCGGCCTCAACATCAAAACTAACGTCTTTCAACGCCTTGTTGTCTTTACCGTAACTCTTGGAAACCCGCTTGAAACTTATCATGCAAGATAGTATAAATCATGATAGTCCGTAATGCATTTGGAATTTTAGAATATATAATACTTGCTCAGTTTTTTATTCAAATCCGTTTTCAAAAATTAGGTCTCTGGTTTCAAAGATATAGACAGCACCTGAGTCGGTGCCATTAATGTCTTCTAGTGATGCTCCTACAATCAATTCATTGACAGAATAAGCAATACTAGACCCAAAAGCATCATCTGTTCGGTTGTTAGGTGATGTTATGATTTCAGACTCATACCAGTCAGACTCATTAACCTGAAAGTTATAAATTCTGGTTGCAGTTCCAACTAATAAATGATTACGAAAATTACCACTGATATAAAAGCCATTTTCAGACATTTCTAATTTTTCATCAAGATTCTCTAGACCTGAACTAGTAATAATCGAACTCGATTGACTCCATTGAACACCATCATATTCAAAAAAATATATTACTCCGTTATTAACGCCATTTGCCTTTAGAGGTGCAGTAATAATTGCAGTATTATTCAGAAAGCCTGTATTGAATCCAAAGTAGTTCCAATCTGTTGTATCACTTGCAGAAAGTTTTTGTGTTTCATTCCAATGGACTCCATCATATTCAAAAAAGTAAACCGCACCAGCTCTAACACCATTTGAATCATCTACAAAGTCACCGACAATCATTTTTCCTCCATTGACACTTATTGAATTTCCAAACGCCGAGATCTGAGAGTTTCCATTTGGAACTAGTATCTGATTTTCCTCCCAGATTGTTTGATTTTTATTGTATACATAAACACTATCGGTCTCGCTAATAAAAAGTTGGTCTTCTGCAAAAACAATAGTACTTCCAAAGAAGTCAACTGCATTATTGACGGAATTTAAAGGGGTAATCAATTGAACTTCATTCCAATCACTTCCGTTATATTTGTATATATGAACTCCTGCATTTCCACACACAGCTGCTGTATCTCCTGAAATTGAAACAATTTTTCTAGATATAAACTGACAGACACTATCCCCCTCTGGTAAAAAGAGCTTTTGCGCAAGTGTCCAATTGCTATCTTTTTCATAAAAATAAACAGAACCTATATCATCATCAAATGGAGCTCCGATAATCATTGAATTTCCTGATACATCTAAAGTTGCCCCAAATCTGTCATGATATGAAGATTCGTTGGTAACATATTTCTGAGTGCCTGTCCAAACAGCCCCATCAAAACCGTAAAAATAAACTGAGCCAGATTCCTCACCCATATCATCATCTTCAGGAGATCCAACAACTACAGTTTGATTAGACACTGCTACACCAGTACCATAGAAATCATCAATACTAGAGTCACTTGCAATTATTTTTGAATTGATTTGCCAGTTTGTTCCATTAAAATCAAAAACATAAGCAGCTCCTCTTTCATTATTATTCCCTGGTGCACCAACAACCAACCTGTTCTCTTTAAAATCTAGAGCACTGCCAAAATAATCATTCGCTGATCCATCAAGTGCAGTAATTTTTTGTGATTCTGTCCATAGACTTCCTGATTTCTGAAAAAAATACACTGCTTCACTATTCCTTGCACCAACAAAAAGCTTGTCATTATCCAGATTTACTATTCCACCAAATAAATTAAAAACTACCGAATCAGATGCTATCAACTTTTGATTCTCAACCAAGCTGTTTCCGCTGTACTCAAAAACATAAACAGACCCAGATTGCGATAAATTTCCTGGAGCCCCGACAGCCAATTGATTACCGGATATACTGACAGATAATCCAAACTTCTGATCTTCATGGCTATCTGTTGGCATAATTTTCTGTACTTCAGACCAATTACCATTAATTTTTTCAAAAATATAGACTGAACCTTTATCATGACGTATGTAGGGATGTGGGTCATCATCTGACCCATAGGCTCCGATAATAATTCTGGATGAATCCATAGCAACAGAAGAACCAAAAAAGTCTTCATTGACTCCGTCAGATGCTTCAAATTTAAAAGTTTCTATCCATGATGAACCATCATATTCAAACAAATACGCTGAACCTTTCTTATTATACTCAACACTACTAGCACCGAAATCACCTATCAAAGCTCTATTTCCATACAGACTCATCGAAAATCCAAAACAACCATTAGTTGATTGATTAGTTTGAAGAATGTTAGCCGTCTTGTTCCAATCTTTCCCATCGTATTCAAGTACCGAAACAAAACCTTGATTAGAACTATTGCAATAGTCACTTGTTGGTGATTGAGGTCGAACAGAAGAAACCAATGCCCGGTTTCCATCAACTACAATTGAAGCTCCCAAGTAGGTTTCTTTACCACCACCAAACCCTGATGGTGATGGTAATAGTTTATCTCTTTGAATGGCTACTTTTAAACTCGACCAGTCCTGTTCCTTGATATTGTCAGGTTTATATTGGTCAAGATTTTGAGCGGTTGCAGAAAATGCAATTAGAAAAAATAGTAAAACGGTCAATTTGTTGAATTTCATTGGAATTATTTAAAAAAACTATTGGTATGTTAATACATAGTAATAGTTCTATCAAATGTTTGTAGTTTTTTTGAGATCTTTCGACTTCACTTCGTTTCGCTCAAGATGACAGGAGGGGGATGTTTCGATCAAGATGACGGGAGGGAGATGTTTTGCTTAAGATAACAGCATGGAGGCTGTTTCCGCTTAAGATGACATGTTTAGTCACTCTGAACTTGTTTCAGAGTCTATAAAATCACATTATGAATACAAGATACTGAAATAAATTCAGTCTGACTAGTTATATATTCAACAACTACCTGGCAATGCTTCTGGTACTGGCTTTGATAAAGTCCACCATAATCTGAACGGATTGTTGTTCATCGGCGAGTTTTTGCATTTCAATTAGGGCTTCTTCCAGTCTTAAATCAGATTTATAAAGCAGACGAAATGCTTTTTTGATAGCCGTGATATCAGCTTGGGTGAAACCTCGACGCTTAAGCCCTTCGATATTGATGGTTCTTGGTTTTGCCGGATTTCCATGAGCCATGATGTATGGCGGTAAATCTTTTTGAAAACCGGTATCCATTGCTGTAAATGCATGAGCTCCAATTCGGCAAAATTGATGCAATTTAGTGAACCCGCCAAGAATCACATAGTCATCCAGATGCACATGACCGGCAAGTGTTGTTCCATTAGCGATGATGATATTATCTTTTAACACACAATCATGAGCGATATGCACATATGCCATAATCCAGTTGTTGTTACCAATTTTTGTTATTCCCTGATCATCAACCGTACCACGATTGATGGTGACATATTCACGAATAGTATTGTTGTCTCCAATTATGGTTCGGGTTTCTTCGCCTTTATATTTTTTATCTTGCGGTTCTTCGCCTATTGATGCAAATTGGAAGATTCGGTTGTTTTTACCGATTTCTGTATGTTTTCCAATGGTGACATGTGATTTTATTTCAGTCCCGGAACCGATGGTCACATCACCTTCAATAATACAATAAGCGCCAACTTTGACATCATCTGCCAGTTGAGCGGTCGAATCAATAATCGCTGTTTTATGTATCATAATTAATTATTTCTAGCTTTTGCTGGCGCAGAGTAATTCAGCCTGAGCAACGG
Source organism: Lysobacterales bacterium (assembly GCA_020442665.1). Lineage (GTDB taxonomy): Bacteria > Pseudomonadota > Gammaproteobacteria > Xanthomonadales > Marinicellaceae > NORP309. Next base: position 14,246 of record JAGRJP010000051.1, on the reverse strand, counting down.
TTTTACCGTCAACAGTTGCGTGACAGGCGTACTGAACCATATTTCGCATTGTCCGTTTGATGGTTGCATGTAGGTGAAGTTGGTCTCCGGGAACAACAGTCTTGGTGAATTTCGCTTTATCTACTTTTACCAAATAATAAATTTTATCATTGCTTTCCCCATCTTCCATTGATAGTCCCGACAAAACACCGGATGCCTGAGCCATTGCTTCAATTATCAGCACACCGGGCATCACCGGATGGTTAGGAAAATGTCCTGTGAAATGAGGTTCATTGAAGGTTACATTTTTAATGGCTGTAATTGATTCTCCTTTTTTATACTCTATCACCTTGTCCACTAACAAAAAAGGATAGCGGTGTGGCAGTAAACGAAGAATTCTTTCCACATCCACCACTTCATTCATATTATTTTCTTCAGTCATTTATGTCCCCTAAATACTTTATTTAATCTTTTTTTCCAGATTTCCAAGTCGTCTGGCAATGCTATCTAATTGTTTGAAGCGAACGGCACTTTTACGCCATTCTGTTGTTTCTTGAATTGGAGCAACTGAGCTGTAACTGCCAGGTCGTTTAATTGAATGCGTCACTAATGCCATGGACTGCAAAATGACATTATCACAAACTTCCAGATGTCCTAATATTCCAACACCTCCACCAACCATGCAGTTTTTGCCGATTTTTGCAGAACCTGCAACTGCTGAGCAACCAGCCATTACTGTATGAGCTCCGATATGGACGTTGTGGGCTATTTGTATTTGATTATCCAATCGCACATCATCTTCTAAAATGGTGTCTTCGATGGTTCCCCGATCGATCGTTGTATTGGCTCCAACTTCGCAATCGTTGCCAATTCTGACAGAACCAAGTTGTGGTACTTTTATCCAACCATTAACATCTCGTGCCAAACCAAACCCGTCTGCTCCAATAATCGCTCCCGGATGTAATATCACTCTGTCTCCAATACTACAATCACAAGAAACCACTACATTGGGTTTAAAAACACAATCTTTACCTATTTTACAGTTATTACCTATAGTCACCCGGGCTTCAAGATTAGTTCCGTCACCAATTTCTGTATTTTCGCCAATAATTGAATAAGGACCAACATTGACATCTTTACCGATTTTAGCAGTTTTTGCTATGACTGCCGTTGGGTGAATAGTTGACTGCATACTCGAACTATTTTGTAGCAATGTTGCAACTTTTGCATAAGTCACATAAGGATTCTCTGAAATTAGTTGGTTTCCTGTGAATTTATCCGAACTTTGCAGATTCAATATGACAATTCCTGCATTGGTCTGATTCAGTTGAGATGAATATTTTGAGTTGGAAAGAAAGCTTATTTGATGATTTTGAGCATTTTCGAGTGTTCCTACAGAGGAAATCACTTTGTCAGCATTTCCTTTAAATTCAAGTTTTAATTGTTTGGCAAGTGTACCTAGACTAATTTCCATTCGAGTTGCTTTTCTCTTTTAAAACCTGCAATATCTCTTGAGTAATGTCCATATTGTCATTGACATACAAAATTGCATTGATAAGGATAGCATCATAACCGTTTTCAACAGCATATTGTTTAACCACTTGATTAAGTTCTTCCTCAACTTTAGCTAAAACAATATTGTTCCGAATATTGATAGCATCCTTTAGGTCTTCCTTAGCACGACTGATTTGTCTTTCAAGAATTCTTGCTCGTTCTTGTAATTTGCTTAATTCCGTAAAAGACATAATTGCGCCGTCTTTGGTAATCCTGTTTTCAAGAATTTCCAAATCAGACTCTTGTTGTTCTATTTTACTGTACTCCAGTTCAAACTCAGATGTGATTGAGGCTCGAGCCTGATTAATCTGTGGAGAACTGTTAATCAGCGTTTCCATATCCACAAAGCCTATTTTACCTTGTGCAAAAACTGAAGAACCAAACCCAAGCAAAAGTATCAGTTGTAATACTTTTATCAGACTAAGTTTGGATACTTTTTGTTTCATACCATAATGTTAAATCAGAATGTGTTACCGAATGAAAATTGAATACTTTCAGTATCATCATATTTGTCATCATTAAAAGGATAAGCAAAGTTGATGATGATTGGTCCGATAGGAGCCTGCCATTTCAAAGCCAAACCGGTCGAATGTCTGAACTCACGAGCTTCAAAATCATCAAATTTACTGAATACATTTCCGAAATCCCAGAACCATGCCAAGCGAGCTGTATTTCCTGCTTTCGCAAATGGAGTTGGGAAAACCAATTCAACAGAACCAACAGTTTTCAAACTTCCTCCAACAGGATCACCGGGTTTTGAAGTTAATGGTAAATCAGGATACTCATCAATCAAAACGGATGATTTCGGACCTAGAGTATTATCACGATAACCTCTGACGGAGCTCACTCCACCAGCAAAAAAGTTTTCAAAGAACGGTAGTTTATCGGATTCTCCGTAACCATCACCGTAACCAATTTCTCCTGTCAATGATAGAGTCAGGTTTTCTGTGAGCGGAAATAGTTTATTTGTTTTCGCTTCAAATTTGTAAAACTCAGCCGTACTTCCCGGCGTTGAAAACTCTGCTCCCAATCGATAATATGAACCTCTTGTAGGGTTAAAATATCGATTTCTGCTATCGCGCGACCAACGAGCTTCCGCTTTCAAAAATGTGAACGACTTTCTCACTTCAAAAGGTATTAACTCACCGTCACGAACTCCTATTGGATCAGTTGGTGGCAGTTGATCAACGGGTTCAGGTAAACAATCCAATCCATTCCATTCTACACCTGTTGGTAATAAAGGTTGGGTTGAATAGGTATATCCACCAAGAGCACATAAATCTGAAAATATCAATGAAGCTGTCGAACCTAAAAATGCTTTCACTGATTTTCTTTCATAGGCTAACCGGGTAAATATTCTATCGTACTCTGAAACCGGGAAACTCATTTGCATACCAACACCACCATTACTGGAGCTGTATCGAGCAATATTAGCCTCTCCAAAGTTTGAAGTTGAGTAATTCACACTAAATCCTCTGGAGATACCATCATCCGTGTAATAAGGGTTTTCATAGAAAACGTTCAACTGTTTGAAGTAACTACTATTATTCACTGCAAACGATAACGTGTTACCGGTCCCTAAAAGATTCTGTAGAGATACTGATACAGCCGTATTGATACCTGTCACCTGAGAGTAACCGACTGAAAATGTAAACTGTCCAGAGTTTCTTTCCTTGATTGTGACTTCGACATCAACCTGATCGTCTGTTCCCGGAACTTTTGGAGTTTCGATTTCAACTTCCTCGACAAATGGCTGTTGTTGTAAACGTATTTTTGAACGCTCTACTAATGATTTAGAATACCAGCCACCTTCAAACTGACGCATTTCACGTCTTAAAACCTCATCCTTAGTTTTTATATTACCGTTAAAATTAATCTTTCTGACGTAAACTCTTTTCCCTGGACTTATATAATAAGTCATGTCAACCACAAGTTTTTCTTCATCAATTTCCGGAACTGGAGTGATTTCGGCAAAAGCATACCCCACATTTCCTAGAACAATCTTCATTCTTTCAGAGGTTGCTTCAGTTAAATTTCGAGCAAAAATTTCACCTTTTTCAGAGACAATTAATCTTTCGAATATTTCTTTATCAAGCACCATATCACCGGTCACTTTCATCTCACCGAAAGTATATTGTTTGCCTTCGCTTATATTGATAGTGATATATATCGCTTTTTTATCCTGGCTAATTGTGACTTGTACGGACTCGACATTAAAATCAATATATCCTCTATCCATGTAATAGGATTTCAGTTTTTCCAAATCACCATTGAGTTTTTCTTTTGAGTACTGATCATCTGATGAGTACCAAGATAATAAATTGGTTGTATCTGACTCAAATGTATCTATCAATTCTTCATCTGTAAAGACCGTGTTACCCACAACCTTGATGTGTTTAATTTTTGCAGCTTTGCCTTCATCAATGTCGATACTCACTCTTACGCGATTACGATCAAGTTCTTTTACCTTTGCATCAACGACCACATTGTATTTACCGCGTGAATAATACTGTCTGACTAATTCATTTTGCACACGATCCAATTGCAACTTATCAAATACCTCACCTTCAACAAGTCCGATATCACGCAACCCTTTTAAAAGTTCTTCCGTTTTAATTGCTTTATTACCATCAATATCTATCGATGCGATTGCTGGTCTTTCGGTGAGACTGACAACCAAAACTGAACCGTCTCTTGAAATTTTCACATCACTGAAATATCCGGTTCTGAATAAGGATTTAATTGAACGTGTAACGCTGCTTTGTGTGACAGTATCACCTTTTTCAATTGGCAGGTATGTAAATATTGTTCCATGTGAAATTCTGTCAGCACCAACCAGTCGAATATCCTCAACTTCAAACGATTCAAATGCAAATCCGACAGAACTTAAACTCAGTAGTGTTATCAACAATAATGATTTAATCATAATTTCTTTTCTTTATTAATTTTTTATTTGAAGATTACTCTTCACTAATATTTTGACAGACTATTTTATGTTACCAGTCTTAAAATGTCGTTATAAAATGCAATTGACATGAAACAAAGTAGAAAAATTATTCCTATTGTTTGTCCTTTCAATTGAAATTCTTCAGATAAAGGAGCTCCTTTTATCTTTTCAAATAATAAAAATACCAACTGCCCACCATCAAGCATTGGGATAGGCAGCAAGTTAATAATCCCCAAACTCAAACTCACCAAACCCAGAAAACCCAAAAACCATGCCACTCCTCTGGATGCAGAATCATTGGCTACCTGAGCAATGGTAATCGGGCCGGATAAGTTCTTTAATGACGCTTTTCCGGTGACAATTTTGCCCATCATTTCAACAGAAACTGTTATCATTCGCCAAGTTTCATTAAATGCTGCCGGTACAGCATCAAGCAAGCCATAAGAGTTACTGAAAACCAATGAACGATAGAACTCTCTGGATTTCTCATCCGTTTGTTCCGATGAAATACCAATAATTCTGCGATTCTTATCAATTTCATCAAAAACGCTTTGCGAGATAGTAACATTAAAAGTATTACCATTTCGTAAAATCAACAGATTTAATTCACCCTTAATATACTTATTGATTTTCTCTACAACAGCATACCAATCCGGTGTTTCTTCGCCGTTAATTTCCAGTATCACATCTCCGGCTTTAATTCCGGCAATTTCAGCAGGTTTGTTCTCAGCAACACCATCGACACGGTTCGAAATTGGGACTCTCCAAGGACTAATACCAATGTTTTCAAACATTTCAGTTTCTTCAACATCATCAGGTAATTTAGAAAGCGGAAGTTGCAAATCATAAATATGACCATCATCACGTTTGACTTTCATACTGATGTCTTGTCTATCCAAACCATTGGTTATTAACTCTAAGCTAACATCCTGCCAGGTTTTTACTTCGTAACCATTAAGTTCAAAGATTTGGTCTTTTTCCAAAGCTCCGGCTTGTAGCATTATTTTTTGCGGTTCACCGATAGTTGGATGAATTTCGTTTTTGCCATATACAAACATCACCCAAAACATCAACACTGCCAAGATGAAATTAAAACCGGGTCCGGCAAACATAATCAAAGCTTTCTGCCAAATCGGTTTGCTGTTATAAGTCAGATTCTTATCGGCTTCAGTTACAATAACATCCGGGTCTCTGGTATCCAACAATTTGACATAACCACCTAATGGAATCGGAGCAACACCAAATTCAGTTCCGTGTTTATCTTTTCGCGACCAGAAAAACTTACCATAGCCAATACTGAATTTAAGGATTTTGACTCCAAATTTCTTAGCAACCCAATAATGTCCATACTCATGGAAAGTGACTAATATTCCAAGAGTGACAATCATCCACCAAACTGAACTGATAAATTCTAACATGATTCTTAATTGACAATTAATTGTGAGGTCAGACTTCTGACTTCAATATCCAATTCTAATAACTGTTCCAGACTTGAGACAGGCTCAATACTAACATGTTCCAGAACTTTTTGGTTAATTTCTGCAATTGAAGTGAATGGTATTTTATGATTTAAAAAAGCATCGACAACCACTTCGTTTGCAATATTCAATACCGCCATTGCTGTTCCACCGGATTCAATAGAATCTCTGGCTAATCTCAAACATGGAAATTTGTGATAATCCGGCTCAATAAAATCCAGTTTCCCATGCTCAAGTAAATTTATGGTCTTGGCTCCTGATGTCAATCTGTTGCCCAATCCCAAGCCGTAAGAAATCGGAATTCGCATATCCGGTTCTCCGAGTTGAGCCAACAAGGAGCCATCTTTAAAACAGACCAGCGAATGAATGATACTCTGTGGATGAACATGCACATCAATTTGGTTGATTGGCATATTAAACAACCAATAAGCCTCGATCACTTCCAAACCTTTATTCATGAGCGTTGCAGAATCAACGGAAATTTTCTTGCCCATATCCCAATTCGGGTGAGCACATGCCTGCTCCGGGGTGATATGAGAAAATTCCTCAATTGGCTTGTTCCAGAATGGCCCACCGGAAGCTGTCAGAATGATTTTATCAACACTTCTTGGAGTTTCTCCAACAATATAACTATCCGGTAAACATTGATAAATGGCATTATGTTCACTATCCAAAGGAATAATGTTTGATTGAGATTCTCTTGCTGCCGACATGACCAAATCACCGGCAACTACTAAAGCCTCTTTATTAGCTAACAACAAATCTTTACCTGCTTTTACAGTCGCCAATACCGGTTTCATTCCCGCACTTCCAACTATAGCTGCTACGACCATATCCACTTCAGGCAAAGTACAAATCGTTTCAAGTTCACTTTCACCAGCCAAAACTTTGGTTTTAATATTTAAATTTGAAATGTTTTCAGCTAATTGAAGGTATAACGATTCATCCGAAATCACTACATATCCAGGGTTAAATTTTTCACAAAGCTTAGTTAATTTATCGACATTTTTGTGACCACTAATCGCAACCAGATCAAATTTCTCAGGATGTCTGGCAATAATATCCAAAGTGCTGTCACCAATCGAACCGGTTGCTCCTAAAATAACCAGATTTTTTGGGGAATGAGACATTGCGGTTTACAACTTCAAAAAGTGTATAAATGCAAAATAAAAAGGTGAAGCTGCAATTAATGAATCAAAACGATCCAGAAAACCACCATGGCCGGGTAGTAAATTGCCGCTGTCTTTAACCTGAGCTTGTCTCTTAAGAAAACTAGCGAACAAATCACCGATTACCGAAACAATCGCAATTAATGGAAAAGCAATAACAAAATACAACCAATCCTGATTGAACCATCCGGCAACAAAATATCCAAAAACCGCAGTGAATATTAAAGCACCGATGAGACCTTCAATCGTTTTTCCTGGACTAATTTGTCTGGCAAGTTTATGTTTTCCAAAACTTTTTCCGGAAACATAAGCGCCAATATCTGCGATCCATATCAGTAAAAATAAAAACAATGTTATCAGATGACCATTCGGAGCCATTTTATGCAAAGTTAACATTGACGCTGCAAATAGTAGCAAAACACCAACTCCTAACGCATATTTTACAGTGTATTTGTCTTTTCCTCCTTGTGGATTGAAAAGCCAAAACAAACATATCATCCATAAAATGATTGCCGAAATAAAAATCCTTTCGGTTTCAATCACAATAAATGTTGAATACTCGAATAGGAAAATACAAGTTGTAATCACAGTCGCTACAATCAAGGAATTCACTTTGGCATTTCGGACAATCTGACACCATTCATAGCAAATCATGAAAGAGATTAATGCAATTAATGTGGTAAAAGCCATTGTGTTTCCATACCAAATAATCGCCAGCACTACCGGTCCAAGTAAAATTGCAGTTAAAATTCGTTGTTTAAGCATTTTTTTGTTCTTTTATTTGTTTTGAAGTTTTGCCAAACCGGCGCTCTCTTTGTTGAAAATCAAGTATCGCATCATTCAAACAATTTCCATCAAAATCCGGCCATAACACTTCTGTGAAATATAATTCTGAATACGCAAGTTGCCATAACAAAAAATTGGAGATTCTTTGCTCACCACCGGTACGAATGAGCAAATCAGGATGAGAAATGTCAGTCGTACAAAGAAATTGTTCAAACACCTTCTCATCAATTTGATTAACTGTCAGTTGGTTTTTTTCAACTTGTGCACAAATTTGTTTAGCCGCATTGATTATATCCCAACGTCCTCCATAATTTATGGCTATTGTTAGAGTCATTTTATTGTTATTTGATGTCAAATCTGAAACATGTTCCATGCGCTTTCTCAAGCCCTCTGAAAATCTCTCGAGATCCCCAATAAATCTCAATTTAACGCCATTTTCATGCAATTCGGGAACTTCCTTTTTCAAGGCACGGGTGAATAATTCCATCAAACGAGAAACTTCTTTTTGGGGGCGAGACCAGTTTTCGCTGCTGAAAGCAAAGAGTGTCAGATATTTGATTCCAATTTTGGATGCTTGTTTGATGGTTCTACGAACCGACTCAACCCCAGCTTTGTGACCGGTGGTTCGGTATTTGTTTCTTTGAGTCGCCCAACGACCGTTGCCATCCATGATAATAGCAACGTGCTTGGGGGTATTTGATTGTTCGGAATTCAATGCTCAGACTCAAAAAAGGACTTGAACTAGACTTCCATCAATTCTTTTTCTTTTTCCTGAACAACTGAGTCCACTTTTGCGACGTACTTATCTGTAATATCCTGAACTTGTTGTTCGGAACCATGCAATTCATCTTCCGTGATTTCTTTTTCGTTTTGTAAAGATTTCAGATGCTGATTAGCATCACGACGAATGTTACGAATAGCAATTTTGCAGTTTTCGCCATGTCCGTGAACCACTTTTACCATTTCCTTTCTTCTTTCTTCTGTCAATGGTGGTAGTGGAAGCCTGATAACTAATCCGGCACTGACTGGGTTCAAGCCCAATGATGAGGTCATAATAGCTTTCTCAATCGGCGCGACCATGTCTTTTTCCCAAGGTGTGATTGTCAAAGTTCTAGAGTCCGCAACAGCAACATTAGCGACCTGATTGATTGGTGTCGCATTGCCATAGTAACTAACTGTCAGCCCATCAATCAATGCCGTATTTGCACGACCTGTTCTGACGCCTGCCAAATCACCTTTCAATGATTCAACACTTTTTCCCATTCTTGTTTTTGCATCTTCTAGAATTTCGTTAATCATCACATCACCTTTATTAATTTTGAACAATTGTGCCGATATTTTCGCCTTTTATTATTTTCATCAAGGCACCTGACTGACCCATATTAAAAATGCGAATTGGCATTCCTTGATCTCGGCATAACACAACTGCTGCTGTATCCATAACTGCCAATTTGTTTTCAATCACATCATCATAAGTCAGCGTGTCATATTTAATGGCATTTTTATCTTTCACCGGGTCGGCTGAATACACACCATCAACTTTAGTCGCTTTGAGTACAACCTCAGCATTGACTTCAATTGCCCGTAAACTGGCTGCAGAATCCGTTGTAAAAAATGGATTCCCTATACCTGCGGCAAATACAGTAATATTGCCTTTTTCTAGATGCCTGATGGCTCGGCGACGTATATAATCTTCGCAAACCTCATGAATTTGAATTGCTGACATCACACGAACTTTCGCACCTTGTTTTTCAATGGCATTTTGTAACGCCAATGAGTTCATAACTGTTGCCAGCATTCCCATGTGATCACCTGTCACACGATCAATACCTGATTTGGCAAGACCGGCTCCTCGAAAGATGTTTCCCCCACCGATGACAATGCCGACTTGAACACCGAGTTGGTGTATTTGATGAATCTCCTCTGCAATCCTGTTGATTACTTTGGGATCAATACCGTAATCCTCCTCGCCCATAAGTGCTTCGCCACTGAGTTTGAGGAGGATACGTTTATATTTTAATGAATTACTCTCCACGAGCCTGTGCCATTACCTCTTCTGCAAAGTTATCTTCTTTTTTCTCGATTCCTTCGCCGACTTCCATACGGGTAAATGATAACACATTTGCACCTGAAGATTTCAATAATTTTTCAACTGTCACTTCCGGATCTTTTACAAAAGCTTGTCCGTACAATGTGATTCCTGCCAAAAACTTACGCAGTCTGCCACCAATCATTTTTTCAACGATTTCAGCAGGCTTACCGCTTTCTTCAACTTGTGCCATTAAAATTTCTTTTTCTTTTGCAACAACTTCAGCAGGGACATCAGTTTCTTTAATAAAGTCAGGATTGACTGCCGCAATGTGCATAGCAATATCTTTAGCTAATTCAGCATCATCCTTACTTAAATTAACAACAACACCAATTTTCACTCCATGCAAATAGTGAGCAAAAATACCTTCGCTTGCTTGCATTTGAGTGATGCGTCTAACCTGAATATTTTCACCTATTTTTGCAACCAGAGCTTCTCTGACAGTCTCCAAATCACCGCCTTCGACAGATTGAGTCATTAATTCAGCAACATCTTCTGTACCTGATTGCACTGCGGCATTAACTACTTTATCAGCGAATAACAGGAAGTTAGCATCTTTAGCAACAAAGTCTGTTTCACTATTGATTTCAACCATTGTTACTTTTTTACCATCATCAGAAATAGCAATTTTGATGACACCTTCAGCCGCAACACGGCTTGATTTTTTAGCTGCCTTTGCTGCTCCAGATTTGCGCATTTCTTCGATTGCTACTTCAATATCTCCGTTTGAAGCTACCAATGCATTTTTACATTCCATCATACCGGCACCGGTACGCTCTCTTAGTTCTTTAACCATTGAAGCTGTTATGCTCATGTTTAAATCCTCTTGTTATATTATAATTTTCTAGTATCTCAGTTAATAAATAACCCTAGGGTTTGTGACCGAAGGGTTATCACTTTTCTGTTCGCAAAAGATTAGTCTTCTTTTTTAGCGACTTTTTTCTTGGTCGTTTTCTTTGCGACTTTTTTCTTGGTCGTTTTCTTGGCTACTTTTTTAGCTTCAGTTTTTTCTTCAGCCTGTGCATCAGCTTGTTCTGCTACATCGTCCTCGGCACCTACTTCTTTTTCTTCCTTAGATTTAGAAACTACTTTTTTGGCTTTCGGCTTTACTTCTTCAACTTCAGCAGGACTTGGCATAGAAGCACGTCCTTCAAGAATCGCATCTGCTACAGTTGCAGCATACAAATTAACTGCTTTCATTGCATCATCGTTTCCTGGAATGATGTAATCAACGCCGTCATAAGAGTTGTTTGTATCAACAACTGCAATTACAGGAATACCTAAAGTGTTTGCCTCTTTAATTGCAATTGACTCGTGTTGAGTATCAACGATGAACATTGCATCAGGAACACCAGCCATATCTTTGATACCACCCAAACTTTTTTCCAGTTTAGTCAGTTCTTTTTTGTATTCCAACTGTTCTTTTTTAATCAATTTCGCCATACGACCATCTTCTTTCATGGCTTCGATTTCACGAATTCGACCAATTGATTGTTTAACAGTTTTATAGTTTGTCATCATACCGCCTAACCAACGATGAGAAACATACGGCATACCACATCTTTGTGCTTCTCTTTGCATTGCTTTGCTGGCTGCACGCTTTGTACCAACAAATAAAATTTTACCGCGACGAGATGCCAATGAACTCATATAGTTCAAAGCATCTTTCATTAGACTTTGGGTTTGAGCTAAATCGATGATATGAATTTTGTTTTTAACTCCAAAAATGTATTTACCCATTTTTGGATTCCAGTATCTGGTATTGTGTCCAAAATGAACACCAGCTTCCAGCAGCTGTTTGACGCTTACATCAGCCATATTAATTTTCCTGTTTTAGGGTTTTAACAATATACCATTCTTGAACAACAACCAATTGAGCTCAAAGCCAATCAGCACCCGGTTAATTCATAAGGAATGATACAGATTTTCTTTCAGTAAATTTGAAAGTCGCGGGATTATACTTGATTTGCCTGATAACAACAAGGCAAAGTTTGAATTTTGGCTTCGATATTACTACAAATCCTGAGATTTTATAGTAAATAAATGTAAGTGGTCATAATAAATTAAGTGCATTTCATTTGCACTCTGAGACCTTCTCCATTTCATGTATTGCTTGATATGGAGATTGATAACAACTGGAATTGACCATGCTGTCAACATTTCCACGATAGGTAATGCGATATTCAAATCCTTCAGGACAGGTAAATCTTTTAGACTCAGAATTTACTATTTCGCAACTCTTTGTCTTCATCTTTCTTTGAAGTTGTTCCTGTTGCAAGCGTTTATATATTCTGAAATCTTGAGCATTCATGTTGCAGACTTGGTTATTTTGCATTTCTTTGTAAATGGCATCAGATGAAATCAAACACATTGTTTTATCGCCAATCAAATCATTTTCCCTAGTGACGTATGAATAACCTTGCGTACAACTATAACCTTGATTATTTGTAATTCCTGTTTCTAAACGTTTACAATTTCCGAACTCCTTGGAATTTTCATTCCAATTTCGCCGCTGACTTGCAAGTTGCGAGGTCGTTAACCCACAACTTCCGTAGAAATTCATTTTATCCCGAAGTGTTTCAAAGTCGCTGTAACATATACCCATATTTTCATCAGGAAAGCTATAACCATCGCTGCCGATGATCATGTAGCCCTTATTACAATATTTTCCATCAATGCTTTGTTTACCTGTCTCCAGCACTTTACAAGAAGCTGTTTTTAATTGCAGAATTTTTTGTTGATAATCCAGTTTAGATTCTTTGATGAATTTCTTCTGTTCCTGCAAATCCTGTTTATGCATTCTCAATATATCCTTATCAGAAAGCTGCGGGTTATAAAGCATGGCGATATATCTTTTATCCGTCAAAGACAAAACGTTCAGTTCGTCTTCATCACCGATACGATCCAATGCCCCTGAGTCCGATGTAATATCTGAGATACGATAATGCATGACAGATTGACTATCATAAGGTGATTTTACAAACACCTCCTCTCGCTTGATTTCACCAAAATTATTTTCACACCAGGAATCGGATTTATTTTGCTTGAGTTTGCAATCACGAATCAGTTCCTTGTTATTTAATTCATGTGGCCGGTCGAATCGTTGGTGCTCATGGCTCAGACCCAGCATGTGTCCGAATTCATGTAAAATGATGCGCTGGTTCTCAATCTCGTTTTCTGCCAGATTAGCCAATTGAATTAAGCCGTTGACTGCACCGATATTGGAATGATTGCCGGCTCCTTTGAAAGTAATTCTGAAGTAATTGCTAAAGCTGAATTTTGGTGGTTTATTATCCGAAAAGATAAATTCAATTCCGGTATATTTTTGCCAGAGTTTGGTATGTTTTTTTACTAATTGTTTTTCATGATAATTACCATCTACAAAGTAAAACTTGATGCTTTCCTGGTCCCAGATTCGGGTTTTTTCATAAACAACAAAAGCGTAGCTTGAGTTATAAATCAGACAAATTAATAGTAAAAGTTTTTTCACCAACTACGCCAACACCCGATAAACCATAAAAAAACCAATTGGAAATAAAATCAAATAGATGTTAATTGCCATTTGATAAGATTTTCTGGTTTGTGGATTATCCTGTTGTTTTTTAAAACTATACAACCAGACAAGCTCTAGCAACTGGACAAAAACACACATCAAAATAAAAACAATCGCCAAAATTCCGGTAATTCTTGACCATGACGCATCCGGAAAACTAAATGCTATGAGTCCTGCCAAATTGACCAAAATAATAAATACAATGAGTGAAATCCTTAATGGAGTGAAAGCTGATTGAAATTTCATAAAACCAAATTGTTAAAAAAAAGAGAGTTTAACAGTTTCATTACTGTCATGCTACAGCGAAGCTGCTAAATTTAATTGACAATGTTGAATTGAAAAAATTCCAATGATTTATTCAATATGATCGGGATGAAAAAACTGAACTGACAGAACCAGATACCCAAACATTTCAATCTTCCCCTGATATCTTTGAAAATCGAAGTGATTAAATTCGAATTCATAACTCCTCATGAAACCAATACGACCATTTAACGTTTTTACTTTCAGAGATTTCAATGCGATAGAATCATCCAAAAACACAAATCTACGGTTGACGCATTCACGCTTTCCTGTCGCTCTGGCGATATCCCGTGCCCTAGAGTTTGTACTAAAAAACAAGATAAATACTCCAAAAATTAGGAGCAAAGTTAATTCTGTCATATCAAAAAGGTTTGATTTTTTGTTGAAA
>JAGRJP010000360.1 GCA_020442665.1 Lysobacterales bacterium | reverse complement strand
GTGCGCCCCATGCATCAATACAAACCAAAGAGATTGCTCAGGTAGTTGATTTGATTGTCATACCGACAGGACAGAGCGTTGATGATTTAGAACCGGCTGTTTTATTGGCTCATGATTTATTCAAGTCAGGCATACCAATCAAAAATATTGTTTTTGCTTTAATGAAAGTGACAGGTAGCGAATCAGAAATCCAAAGTGCCAGAGAATATTTGGCATCAACTCCATATCAAGTATTGAATGGAGCGATACCAACTAAGACAAGCTACTCTCAAGCTTTGGATGTGGGTAAATCAATTAATGAAGTTAGCTTTAAGGGGTTGCATAATAAAGCAGATGAATTAGCACAAAGCATCATTGATGCTGTTGCAGAATTAGTATAGAGGTGAAATATGGCGAATTTAGGTAAGTTAAGTAAATCAAAAAAAGGTACAGCTCCATCAATGGATCAAGCACCGGATAATGTGAGTCATCCTGCTAGCGATGGTAACGCTCCAAAGGAGAAGATTGTGCCAATACAGTTCAAAGTTACTGAAACGGAGTATAATCAGTTTTGCAGGTTGGCAGGTGATATTGTTGGCTTTAGGAAAGGTGATAAATCCAAGATGTTTTCCAAGATGTTAGAATCATATGCTAACAACTAAACATTATATCATGTTTGAATGATAGCATGATATATGATATTTTAACCCTTTAAATATAAGGAGCTACTATGAAAATAATTATTAATATCTTGTTCTGGGGGCTGTTTTCGTTAATCCTTTTTTTGGCTGGATTATATTATGCGTGGTACGCTTACACCAAATCTGAAACAGTATATTGGATTCCGGTTTCGATTCTCGTTGTTTGTACTATTGGATTAATGAGAGAAACTAAAGCATGGATCAGAAAGCTTGAACAATGATGTAGATAAGCAGTTTTATGTTAAATAGACATGCTCGCATGATAAAACATTGATTCCCAATATGTCCTATTCTGGTAAACAAACACAACCAATTACGCATACCACTTTTTTTGAGTTGGTAAATGCAAATGTAATCCGGAGAGTTGAAGTGCTTCTGGATGATGAAAAATGGTGGTTGTTGATCCATGTAGGAAATGTCGAGCGTGTTTTGTCGGCAAAACGAGGTCATGTGCGTAGGTTTTCGACTCTTGATAGTGTCAGAAAATACCTACAGAGTGTCGGAATACAGAGGTTTGAGGTTGAAATATGACTGAAAAAGAAAAAAAGAGTCGATGGAATGAGGTTCACACGATTGCTTGGACAAATGAGGATGGAGAGTTTGAAGTCGAAGAATTTACTGAGCTATATCGAGTGGAAGCTGATTTATTGGGTATAGAAGGAGAACTCAAGAAATATGGTGGTAAACCTCAGCATGATGGTGATGAACACTATTTCATGCTTATTGGATATAGGGAGTTCCTAAGAGAAGAAGTTAAAAGACTTAGAAGCCAAAAAGCAAAGGAAGAAAACCAAAATAAGCTAATAAAAAAAGCAGTTGAAATACAAGGAAAAGATGTACACGAAGCCAATACTATGGGTTTTATGGCTCGTTCGATGGTTGTAACAACAATGCCACACAAAAAGCCTTTAGAAAACGAGTATAAACGTACTAATGGCAATTTCTGGCTTTCTATGATGGCACCAAAGGATATTGGGTTGCCTTACGGGATTTATCCTCGTTTAATTGTAGCGTACTTCACTACTCAAGCCATAAAAACAAAAAGCAGGGAT
>JAGRJP010000050.1 GCA_020442665.1 Lysobacterales bacterium | reverse complement strand
TGATATTACGAATCATAGATTGGCTAACTGACAATGACAACCGCTTGAATTTACCGATAACTGTAAACAATAACACTCAACTTTATCTCACGCAAACTCAATTATTGGTATTGAGTATTTTGCTGATGATTGTTATTCCTCTAGTATTTTTATCACTCGCTTTCAAACAATGGAGAAAATCTCGTGTATGAGGTTAACTCCGATGAATTCTGGATGTCAAAAGCCATCGAACAAGCGTTAAAAGCTGAAAGTATTGGTGAAGTTCCGGTTGGTGCGGTTATTGTGAAAAATAACGAATTGATTGCAACTGGCTACAATCAAGTTATTACCCTGAATGATAGTTCCGCACACGCAGAAGTGATGGCATTACGAAATGCCGGTTCAAACATTGGTAATTATCGTGTTGTTGACACGACTTTGTACGTGACGTTAGAACCTTGCATGATGTGTGCCGGAGCAATGGTTTATGCTCGTATTTCAAGGCTGGTGTTTGGTGCTTTTGACCAAAAAACCGGCGTCATTAGCTCTCGAGATGATTGCTTTGATAAACCCTATCATAATCACAAAGTTGAGTATCAAGGAGGAGTTTTAGCGGATGAATGCGCTCAGTTATTGAAGGATTTTTTTAAGGGTCGGAGGAGTTTGAAGTCATAAGTTTTTTAATGTTACTTTTCTTTACTCGTGTAAAGCAAAGTAACCAAAAATTCTTATGGAAAGAATTTTCATGCAAACCTAACAGGCGAATATCATGGATGATATGAGTAAAAGAAAGCACGCCCCGACATTCCGGCCTTCGGCTACCTTTGATGCTCAAAATATTCGGCGCTTCATAAACTCGCTTCGCTCAGACAGTATGAAGCTTCTTCCCGAATATTTCTGTGCGTCTCAACGAAATTTAAGGGTCATAATTGCTTCTATACACAACTAGCGTCATTCCTGCGTAGGCGGGAATCTAGTGAAATATAGCCATCCTGAACAGATGCGTAGTATCTGTTAGACAACATGAGGTAGGTTTAATATACTCATTAAAAAGAAAATCTTGAGTAGTATATGCCGGATGATTCCACTCCGAGAGAGCAATGTCCCTGTTGTGACTATATATCTCTACCTGAAAGAGGTAACTAACTGATTTGTCCAATATGCTTTTGGGAAGATGAAGGTGAGGATGTCGATGATCTGGATCAGGAGTCTAGTCCCAATCATGGAATAACTCTTAGGGAAGCTAGGCTTAATTTTAAAGAGTTTGGCGCTGGTGAGTTAAAAATGAAAAAGCATGTATTTCCAGAAAGTAAACGCAAACAATTTGATTATAATCCTAGAAGCTTATAACATGCTCAACTAGGCAGTGAAAAACTTTCGCTAGAGATCCAAGTTTATCACCGTTGCGGTCTTTAGGCTTCAAACGTAAAATTAGATAGGAGTAAGTTCAATGAATAATCCAGTTGGTTGGTTCGAGATTTATGTTTCCGATATGGCTAGAGCCAAAATTTTTTATGAGACGGTTTTAAATATCCGTCTTGGAGAGTTAGTTGCCCCGAATGACCAAAGTATCCAAATGAAAATATTTCCGTCTGACATGGATAAATATGGAGCAACTGGTGCGCTGGTAAAAATGGAAGGTTTTCCTGTTGGTGGTAACAGCGTTTTAGTTTATTTTTCATGTGATGATTGTTCAGTAGAAGAGTCTCGAATCGAGTTAGCTGGTGGAAAAGTTGAAAAATCGAAATTTTCGATTGGTGAGTATGGGTTCATATCGTTGGCAATAGACACTGAAGGAAATATCTTTGGTCTGCACTCATTAAAATAACAATCTAAACAAGCGCATGTTGTCTCACTGGTTTTCAACTGCGTTTTAACCTGGCCTTAAAGACGAACGATATTCTAAAAAAATAACAATACCATAAACCCTCACCAAAATATTTTTGGTAAGGGAAAAGTAGCAATTAGTTTATAAAGGACTTTCAAAACTATTTTCGAAAATTAAATCATCAATAATTATTCTAATTTCAAAGCCATTGGTTGTTTCCGATAACACTTCAATTGATAAACTATTGGATAAGTCAGTAAATGTTTCACCGACTTTCCACATCACACCTTCGTTGTCTGAAAAGTTTGCAGGTGGTTGTTCTTCATCAATAACCCATGAAGGCTCTTGTCGTCCGGTAACAACGTGGTGAATAATGACTGCGTTATCAACGATATTGGCCTCGTAATTTCCGGTTTTTTTACGAGTTTCGATTGTATAAAAACTCCCATCCACTAGAATTATCTGTGCCATTTTGTATTCAGTCGTTGAAAGCAGTGATGTCTCATCTATGATGATAGTGTTATCTGAATTCACATTTGTAGTAAGTATCAACTTATCAGATAACTCATACCAACCCAGGCGATCCTTATGATATGAGTTTATATGTTTCCCTAATCGTCCATAGACCACATCATTAACAGCATATGACGTTGCAGCACTCATCACATCCCAGGGACTATCATAAGGGCTGCTATCTTGGTCGGAGTTATTTGCATGAGGTAATCCAAATCCATGACCCATTTCATGCGATATAACAGCTTCATCAGCAAATGCCCATGGCGGATTCCAGGTGACTCTCCAAGACTTCGTTACACCATCCAAAGTTGCCCAGCGATTTCCACCCCAGGCACAACAATCTAAGGATGCATTAAACATCATATTAATTCCAACAAAACTTTGCCCATTGCCGCTGTCTGAAAAGTCGACCATACTATCCGCAGCATTTGTACAGTCTGTGAATAATAATGAGAGATCAGCAGTTGTTCCGCTTCCGGGCGTCGATACATAAGTCGTTTGTGTGGATGGTAAATTAATCCAATCAATAGCTATAGAACCCACAACGTTAACTTTGTTATAAGAAACTTCTCTCCAATAATGATCAAGACCCCCCGGAGAATTAGCATACATATCTTGAAAATATTGTTGGTTTTCAGGTTCGGTGGAAATATCACTAAATTTACAGGCAATTGACACCCAAGGTTGGGCTCCTGTAACATCTGTTACATTGTTACCTGATTTGTCGCCAACAAGCTTTATTAAATTAGCCTTAATTAGAGATTTTTCATGAATATTGTCTTTAGTTTTAATTATAACTCTTTGGCCTGACCAGAATTCTAACGGACCTTGTTCCTTCATTTTTTCACTAACATCCAGTTGAACTGTTTTATCCTCAAAAGTAAAATAATAATTGACGACACTGAAATTAGTTTTTGGGTCGAATGAATCCCCCCATTCATGCGTGAGTACACCCTCGATTTCAATATATTCGGAATTTTGGGAATATGAATATGTATTAACAAACAGCAGAAGGGAAAGTATTATGAATTTCATTTAAAAAGACCTGTAATTTCAATATTGTAATGTTATTACCTGAATCATAAAAAAGGCAAGATAAACTCCTACCTTTTTTGAAACTCTTAAGTCAATTTGAGTGCTGGTTCATTATTTTAGGGATTTAATTTATCCTAACTTGATATAACAACCTCATTAAACACTTTTATCTCGATTAAATACGATAATGGAGCATATATGCTTTATAAACACGATATATGAAAAAAAACAAAAATATAAAATTCACTGTCACTTTTTGGCAAAAAATATAGGCAAACATATTAAAACAGTGCAATTTTAATTATTAAAAGTGGCTATAATGTACGTTTGATAAATTGTTAGGCATCCTATGAAAATGAGCCACGAAGAATACATCGAGAAGAAACGTAAGCGAGCGGTAGAAGTTGCAAGCGGAATGCTAGATGGTTCTATTAACTATCTAGAGGGTGCTATTGAGTTGTCTTCACTAAGGTTTGAGGTTGGCCTGTCCGAAGACGATAAAGATTTTATGCCTTTTACTGGGGTTGCATCAGAAGTCGATCATTTGCCAATTGGTGCGCCAAGGCAGTATTGGTCTCAAGAAGCTCTAGATAGGCACGAGCCAGAAATACAGCAATCCATTAAATGGGCAAAGGAAGTCTCTTTGTCAGAATGCAAATCTATCGTGGCAAGGTTCAATGCTTAACAAGGCCAAGCAGCATCGCCAGCAAAGCTGGCTGGACCTCGCTACGCTCGGCCGCTGTTGGCGGCGTTAACTAAATAGGTGGGATAGTGAATAAGGAGAAAAATAAGGAGAGGCGTGAGATCACAATATTTCGTGAATTTGCTAGAAAATCGGAGGTCGGTATAGAACCAGCTTCAGTTTCAAGCTGTAGGCCACCTGAGCCTGACATAATATGTGCGGTGAGAGGTAAAGGTTGTGTTCGTTTCGAATTAACAGAAGCGTGTGCTCCTGAATTTGCTCAGGCAATAAACAATCCAAACCCTGAAGGAGTCTATTCGTGTTGGAGTTCTGATGTATCAGAAGACACACTTCGAAAGAAACTTTCGAAATCGTATCCAGTACCGGAGCCGGTCGAATTACTCATCTTCACTGATGGTGCAACGGCAAAACCTGACTCTCAATTAATACGAGAGTTTCGAGAAATTCTCAAAGAAAGTCAAGGACAGTTTCGTCGCGTTTGGTTAATGGGTGACGAGATCCATCAATTGTGGCCAGAAACTAGTTAACAAGCTGTTTATCTCGTTCACACGCTCTTAGTGGGAATGCATACTAAACGCTCCAACACAGAGCATTGAAGCGAGACCTCAATCGCGTAATATTGAGGAGATGCTGAAGTAAATTCAGAATGACGATGTCTCTTTTGAGATACTTACGACTTCGTGAACTTTGCCCACTTCGCTCAGTATGACGGTGTTCTTTTTAAACCCCTTAACTTTCACCTAAATATTTTTGAAAATTTGGAAATACGTTTGCAAGTGTCTGAACATTGCTTGCAATGTGAGTTTTTGCAAACGCCAAATTTGAGGAAATATTAAGGGAAACCGTAGGTTGAGAGTTTGGGGCGTGCTTTTGCGCTCCTTTTGCACGAACAAAAGGAGCAAAGAAAAGATACTGAAATAAATTCAGTAAGACTAGATTCCCGCCTACGCGGGAATGACATAGAAGGATAAACAGGAATTACGAATGTGGTGTTAAGAATGAGGCTATTTATTTTTTTTAAAAAACAAAAAAAGGTGCAACCTGAGTTACACCTTTGTTTGTGACGTTTTAAAAAACTACCTACTTCAACATCAAAGTATTCAATTTTCTGACGAATCCGGCAGGATCTTCAAGTTGGCCACCTTCAGCTAAAACAGCTTGTTCAAATAACAATGTTGTCCAGTCAGCGAAGACTTCTTTGTCTTTTTCATCAGACAACTTTTTGAAAATCGGGTGTTCGATATTGATTTCCAAAGTTGGTTTGCTGCTTGGCATCGCTTGTCCGGCTTGTTTCATCAGTTGTTGCATGTACAATGCCATGTCGTGTTCGTTGAGAACAATACATGATGCGGAGTCTGTTAATCGGGATGAAATTTTGATTTTTTCAACTTTATCCGCCAAAACTTTTTCCATACGTTTGAGAATTTTCTGATGATCTTTTTCGGCTTTTTCGATTTCTTTTTTGTCTTCTTCGGTATCGAGTTTGTCTAAATCACCTTTAGCAACGGATTTGAGTTTTTTACCGTCAAATTCGGTTAAGCCATTAACCAACCATTCATCAATACGATCAGATAGCAACAACACTTCGATGCCTTTTTTCTTGAAAACTTCAAGATGTGGGCTATTTTTCGCAGTTTTATGGCTGTCTGCGGTGATGTAGTAAATGTTTTCCTGTTCCGGCTTCATACGGGATACATAGTCCTGCAAGGAAACATTTTGTGTGTCATCATCGTTATGAGTTGTTGCAAAACGCAACAATTTGGCAATGTCTTCCTTGTTTTTGAAATCTTCCTGTGCACCTTCTTTCATGACGGGACCGAACTCTGTCCAGAATTGTTGGTACTTTTCAGTCTCGGTTTCGGACATGGTTTTCAACAGACCAAGAATCTTTTTGGTTGAAGCTCGTTTAATGGATTCAATGACTTTGTTGCTTTGTAAAATTTCACGCGATACATTCAATGGCAAATCGTTGGAATCAATCACGCCTTTGACAAATCTCAGGTATCTTGGCAATAAATTTTTACTGTCATCCATGATGAATGTGCGTTGCACATACAGTTTTAAACCGTGTTGACCATCCGGTTCCCACAAATCAAATGGTGCTTTGGAGGGAATGTAGAGCAGGGAAGTGTATTCATAAGTTCCTTCAACCTGATTGTGTGACCAAACCATTGGGTCGTTCCAGTCATGAGAAACAGTTTTATAGAATTCCTTATAATCTTCGTCCTTGATATCTGATTTTGGCAATGTCCATAGTGCCTGAGCCCGATTGACTTGTTTCCATTCGCTTACTGTGGCTTTCTCTTTGTTCTCGTCCTTGTCATCACTATCAACCTCTTTGGTTTCCAGCATCATTATCGGGAATGATAAATTGTCTGCATATTTTGTGATGATTGACTTCAATCGATATTGATTGGCGAATTCTTTTTCATCTGATTTTAAATGCAGAGTGATTTCAGTTCCTCGGGCTTCATAATTGGTTTCTTCAATGCTGAAATCCGATTCGCCGGTTGATTCCCACATAACCGCTGATTCTGTGCCGGCTTTACGAGTTTTTAAAGTCACTTTGTCGGCAACAATGAAAGACGAATAAAACCCAACACCAAATTGACCAATCATTTTGGAATCCTTGGCTTTGTCTCCGGTTAATTGACTGAGAAATTCTTTTGTGCCTGATTTTGCAATGGTACCTATATTTGTAATCACTTCTTCGCGTGTCATGCCGATTCCGTTATCACGAATAGTTACTGTGTTGGCATCCTCATCAAATTCGATTTCAATTTTAAGTGTATTGTCACCTTCGTAGAGAGAATCATCGCTTAATGCTGCAAAGCGGAGTTTTTCACAAGCATCATTAGCGTTGGAAATCAATTCTCTGAGAAATATCTCTTTGTTAGAATAAAGAGAATGAATCATCAACTGTAACAATTGATTGACTTCTGTTTGAAATTGTAAATTTTCTTTTTTTGCCATAATTCTTTTTCGATTCAAATAATTGAGAATGCTCCCAATATAAGGACAACAGTGTTTTAATCAAGTGTGAATTTAGGATTCGTGTGAGATTTTCGTATCTAAGGCGGGATTTATTTGTTAGAATTTTACCTGTTCTGATATTTGTTTAGCTGATGAATAATAGCATCGAAAATATTACACAGCATATCTTGGCTTATGCCGATGGTGAAAAAATGGAGCTCGCCGTTATTGTTGACGCTCTTTATGCACAACTATGTAAAATTGCAGATATTCAGCTCAATAAACTCAATCCTAACTTAATCACGCCCAATGATTTGGTTCATGAGGTTTATCTCAAATTCTCAAAATCTTTAGCCGTTAATGCAAAAGGTCGGATGCACTTTTTGGCAATTGCAGCAACGGCAATGCGACAATTAATTTTGGATCAACTTAAAGGCAACAAACGAGAAAAGCGTGGAGGTCATCTCAGTTCAACGACTTTGACGGACTCAAAAGTGAATGTCACGGATAACTCTTTGGAAATTCTTGCAGTCAATGGTGCATTAAGCAAACTGGAAGAGATCGAGCCAATTTTAGCGAGTACAGTTGAATGTCGTTATTTTGCCGGTTATTCAGAGATTGAAACCGCAGAGGCATTGGATGTCAGTGTCCGCACTGTCCGAAGATACTGGAAGCGTGCCAGACGGTGGTTGGCGATGGAACTTTCAACTCAGTCATAAAATGTCTAATCATTCCAACACAATATTTTTCAGCAAAGGGGACTTGGTTTTTAAAGTTGGTGATGAAGCCGATTGTGCTTATATTATCGAGTCAGGCACTGTTGGTCTGTATGTTGATGATCAGACTGGAAGTTTGATAACAACGCTCAATTCCGGAGAATTACTCGGCGAGATGGGTGTAATTGATAGTAGCATGAGATTGGTGAGTGCCTATGCTGAAAGTGACTTAGAGTTAATGCAAATTAACAAAACACAAATCACACAAAGGTTGCAGAACTCAGACCCGATTATTCGTACTTTAATGAATGTGTTATTAAAACGCATACGTAATATGACGCAGCCCAATTACCGGGAAGTGCGAGATGCGAATAAAACCATTGGAAGCAATGAGCATAATCTTAATTTAACTGAAGGTATCCATAAAATTCGGTTTGAAAAGGAATTGTTTCAGGCTTTAGAAAATGGTGATGTGGTCAATGTTTATCAACCCATGGTTAATCTGGATCAAGGCTATATTGCCGGGTTTGAAGCCTTAAGCCGATGGAAACATCCTGAAAAAGGTATGATTTCGCCTTTTGAGTTTATTACGTTGGCAGAAGAAAGTGACTTGATTGTGACGATGGGTCTGAATATATTCGACAATGCTTGTCGACAACTATCGGAATTTCAACGAGCCAGAAAAACTTACGATTTTAAACTTCCTGATTTGTTTATGAGCATTAATGTGTCAATGGCACAATTATCGGATGCTTACTTTTTTGAACGAATCAAGCAAATTGCAGAAAAGTATAAAGTCAAAGCGAGAAATATCAAAATTGAAATTACCGAATCAATGCTGGCAGAATATGGTTTAGTTCGACGTTGGATTAAAGACTGCCATAATTACGGATTTAAAATTTCTCTGGATGATTTCGGGACCGGTTATTCGGGTTTCCAACATCTTTTGGAACTGGATTTTGATTCTTTAAAAATCGACCAGGCATTTATCAGAGCAATTGAATCCAATCCTAAAAGTTTAATCATGCTGGAAGTCATCACTGAAATGGCGAAAAGGCTTGGAATGTCAATCGTTGCCGAAGGAATTGAGAATCTCGAAGGCGCTGAAACATTAGCATCAATGGGTGTGGATTTCGGACAAGGATATTATTTTTTTAAACCTATGAATTCGGAAGAAATTATCTCAATTTTAAGCCGATAAACTTCTATAAAATCATTCTCCAAATCAATACATTTTAATCAGGTTGTGATATAATCCCTCGATTGCGAATTAAGCTGGAATTTTTATATTTATGGTCGATCAAACTACGGAAATTTTTAAAGTCAATCTCGAAGATGAGATGAGAAAGTCCTATCTGGATTACGCAATGAGCGTTATTGTCGGCAGGGCTTTGCCGGATGTTCGTGATGGCTTGAAACCGGTTCACAGACGGGTTTTATTTGCCATGAGCGAACTGGGAAATGATTGGAATAAGGCCTATAAAAAATCAGCTCGTATTGTCGGTGATGTGATCGGTAAATATCATCCACACGGTGATTCAGCAGTTTATGACACCATCGTTCGAATGGCTCAACCGTTTTCTTTGCGTTATATGCTGGTTGACGGGCAAGGAAACTTCGGTTCGGTGGATGGTGATTCCGCTGCGGCAATGCGTTATACGGAAATTCGCATGTCCAAAATTGCTCATCAGTTGCTGGAAGATATTGACAAGGATACCGTTGATTTCGTCTCTAACTATGATGAAACCGAGCAAGAACCGGCTGTTTTACCATCCAGAGTTCCGAATTTGCTGGTCAATGGTTCTTCCGGTATTGCGGTGGGGATGGCAACCAATATCCCACCTCACAATTTGAATGAAGTTATTGACGCCATTATTGCTTTGTCGTATAACAACGAAATCACTCTTGATGAATTGATGGAGCATTTGCCGGGGCCGGATTTCCCGACAGCAGCGATTATCAATGGTGCTGCTGGAATTCGTGAAGCCTATGAAACCGGTCGTGGCAAAATCTACATGCGTGCAAAAACGCATATTGAGGAAGAATCTAACGGTAAACAAAGCATTATTGTTGATGAATTGCCTTATCAGGTTAATAAAGCCAAGCTGATTGAAAAAATTGCCGAGCTACTCAAACTGAAGAAAATTGAAGGCATTAGTGCACTTCGTGACGAATCTGACAAAGATGGCATGCGGATAGTTATTGAAATGCGACGCGGAGAAGTTGCAGAAGTGATGCTCAATCAGCTCTTCAAACTGACCCAATTGCAAACTGTCTTTGGCATGAATATGGTTGCTTTGGTTGACGGACAACCGGAATTGTTGAATCTGAGACAAATTCTGGATGCATTCCTCAAGCATCGCAGGGAAGTGATTGTCAGACGAACATTATTCCTGCTAAAAAAAGCCAGAGACAGAGCTCATATTCTTGAAGGATTGGCCGTCGCTCTTGCAAATATTGATGAAATCATTGCTTTGATTAAGGCCTCAGATAGTCCGGCAGTTGCCAGAGAAGCCTTGCTTGCCAAGCGATGGAAGTCTGAACTGATTCGCTCCATGCTTTCCGGTGAAGCCGATCTCTGTCGTCCGGAAGATTTATCTGATGAATACGGAATGTTTGATGATGGCTATCAGTTGTCTCCGGTTCAAGCGAAAGCCATTCTGGATTTACAATTGCATCGTTTAACCGGTCTGGAACAAGAAAAAATTACTGATGAATTCAAAGATATTATTATTAGAATTCAAGAGTTTATCGAAATTTTAACCAATCCTGACAGACTATTGGAAGTTGTCAGAGAAGAATTGCTGGAAATTAAAACAAACTTTGGTGATGAACGTCGTTCTGAAATCATTGAGCATCAAATGCATCTGACAATGGAAGACTTAATCACTGAAGAGGAAGTCGTAGTCACATTATCCCATGCTGGATATGCGAAGATGCAGCAACTGGATGTTTATCAGTCCCAACGCCGTGGTGGTAAAGGAAAAGTTGCTACCAAGATGAAAGAAGAGGATTTTGTTGAAAGATTATGGATTACTAATACTCATGATACATTGTTATGTTTCAGTGACAAAGGTAAGTTGTATTGGTTAAAAGTTTATGAATTGCCAATGGCATCACGAACAGCCAGAGGAAAACCATTGGTCAATCTATTACCACTGGAGAAAGATGAAAGAATCACAGCGATTCTGCCTGTGCGTGAATATGAAGAAGACAAATACATCTTTTTTGCTACAGCTAAAGGAATCGTGAAGAAAAGTGCATTGACCAATTTCAAAAATGTTCGGGCGAATGGTGTGATTGGTTTGGATTTGTTGGATGACGACCATTTAATCAATGTGGAAATCACTGATGGAAGCAAAGAAATCCTGTTATTTACAACCGATGGTAAGTGTGTTCGCTTTGATGAAGAAAATGTCAGAGCAATGGGTCGAACAGCTCGTGGAGTTCGTGGCATCAAACTCAAGAAAGACCAAAGTGTGGTTTCCATGTTTGTTGCTCATGAAGGAAATGTTCTCGTCTGTACCGAAAACGGCTATGGCAAACAAACACCATTAGACGATTTCCGCTTGATTAATCGTGGTGGTCAAGGTGTGATTGCAATACAATGTTCTGAAAGAAACGGTGGAGTTGTCGGTGCTTGTCAAGTGACTGAAAATGATGAAGTGATGCTGATTAGTAATGGTGGAACTCTAGTTCGAACTAAAGCTAGCGGAATCTCAACAGTTGGAAGAAACACTCAAGGCGTCACCTTGATTCGCCTCAGCAAAGATGAAAAATTAGTGAGTGTTGCAAAAATCATCAATATGGAAGATGAAGATTCAGAAGGTGAAATAGACATTGAAGGTGAAGAATAACAAAATCAGTCATTCTCGCGCAGAAGTGAATAATAAAAACGCTATTCCCGCACAAAAATGAATAATAAAAACGTCATTCCCGCGTAGGCGGGAATCTGTAAGCACCCTCTTGAGAGGGGATTGAGGGGTGTGTTAATTTTTTTTAAAAACCGTATGGTGGGTAAACCCACCTTACAGTTTTAACCAGGCACGAGTGCGCCTGCTCGGGGATGACTACATCTGTTTGAAAATAAGAAAAATAAAATTTCGTAAAAAAACTCTGCGTGACTCTGTGGTTCTTTGTGAATCTCTGTGTTCCTTAGTTTTTTCAGAAGGGGAAAAATGAACCAATCAATAAAAAATGCCTATATCTGTGACGGCTTAAGAACACCAATCGGTCGATTTGGTGGCAGTATGGCAACTATTCGTCCTGATGATATGCTGGCTCATGTGATTCGTGAGTTATTAGCTAAAAACAATTCGCTGAAACCTGAAAAGATTGAAGATGTCATCATCGGTTGTGCCAATCAAGCAGGTGAAGACAATCGAAATATTGCTCGCATGTCAGCATTGATCGCCGGTTTACCAATGTCTGTTCCCGGCGTGACCGTGAATCGTCTTTGTGCATCCGGTCTGGATGCAGTTGCGCAAGCGGCGAGAAACATTGCCACGGGAGAAGCTGATTTACTTCTTGCCGGCGGAGTTGAATCCATGTCCAGAGCTCCGTTTGTGATGCCAAAAGCGGAAACGGCTTATTCGAGAAGTGCAGAAATTTTTGATACAACTATTGGTTGGCGCTTTGTAAACAAGCATTTAAAACAACAATATGGAATTGATTCTATGCCTGAAACTGCTGAGAACGTCGCTGAAAAGTACGCTATCAGTCGCGAAGATCAAGACTTGTTTGCTTTTAATAGCCAAAATAAAACTGCTAAAGCACAAGCCGAGGGAATATTTGCTGAAGAAATAATACCTGTGGAAATTCCACAAAGAAAAGGCGAGCCAATCGTTTTTGACGAGGATGAACATCCCCGACAATCTACTCTTGAAAAACTGGCGCAGCTTTCCACACCATTTAAAAAAGAAAATGGAACTGTTACAGCAGCCAATGCTTCGGGCGTGAATGACGGAGCCTGTGCGTTAATTATTGCTTCAGATAATGCGGTCGCTGAAAACAACCTCAAGCCCATTGCAAAAATTATTGGAACAGTCGCAGTCGGAGTTGAACCCAGAATTATGGGAATCGGTCCTGTTCCGGCTGTTCAAAAATTGTTGAAAAAATACAACCTAACACTGGATAACATTGATGTCATTGAACTGAATGAAGCTTTTGCCGCACAATCTTTGGCAGTTATGCGAGAATTAGGCTTAAAAGATGATGATTCACGAGTCAATCCCAATGGCGGAGCGATTTCTTTAGGTCACCCTTTAGGCATGAGTGGTGCCAGATTGGTACTAACCGCAGCCAAACAATTACAAAGAACAAACGGGAAATACGCCATCTGCACACTCTGCGTCGGAGTCGGGCAGGGCATGGCGATGTTGATAGAGAATGTTAAATAAAATATATTTATTACTTTGTATATTAGTATTATCAGGGTGTGTGCCGATTCCAAATAGAACACAAGTTATACCAAAAATATCAGGGATAATAACGAAAAATAATATACCAATGAAATCTGTGAAAGTTGTGATTTACAGAAATAAGTATGACAAAGAAAATGGAAAAGCAAAAATTATTATCGAGACAGACGATAGAGGTGAATTCAGATTTCAAGGAGATAAGGATACACACTTATTTATGATGATAGGAGATCCAATCACTACCTGGTCAATGGATCTGGTTCATAACGGTACTTTTTATTTAGGATGGAAAGAGTTTGGTATTGGTTACGCTGAAGCGTTTCTTAATTTAAGTTGTGAATTGACTTATAAAACACCAGAAAACAATATAAAACAAGGAATTTGCCAAATTGATAGGTAACACAAAAATATTGAGAAGGTTCTGCTATTATAAAAACATTGATTACAATCAAACCAATAAATTATAATGTCTGTAGAATAAGAAATAAATCTCTGTGTAACTCAGTGATTCTCTGTGAATCTCTGTGTTCCTTACAAAAAAACGGGTAAAACTATGTATTCACAAGGTCTGAGAGATTCAAAAGCCGGTGATGAACCGCAGGAATTGCTTGAAGCTTTCCAGAAACGAATCGACAAAGAAGAAAAAATCGAACCACGCGACTGGATGCCGGAAGCCTATCGTAAAACTCTGATTCGTCAAATTTCGCAACATGCTCACTCGGAAATCGTTGGACAATTGCCGGAAGCCAATTGGGTCACCAGAGCACCAACATTGAAACGCAAACTGATTTTACTTGCCAAAATTCAGGATGAAGCCGGACATGGTCTTTATCTTTATTCCGCAGCAGAAACATTAGGCGAATCTCGCGATAAAATGTATGCTGATTTGTTGAGTGGAAAGGCGAAATATTCCAGTATTTTTAACTATCCAACACTGAATTGGGCAGATATTGGGGCAGTTGGTTGGTTGGTTGATGGCGCGGCGATTATGAACCAAGTGGCTTTGTGCCGTACTTCTTACGGGCCATATTCCCGTGCTATGGTTCGGATTTGTAAAGAAGAAAGTTTCCATCAACGTCAGGGATATGAAATTTTGCTTTCCCTTTGCAATGGAACCGAAGTTCAAAAACAAATGGCTCAGGATGCGCTCAATCGCTGGTGGTGGCCTTCCCTTATGATGTTTGGACCTCCCGATGCGGAATCCACTCATACTGAGCAGTCTATGAAGTGGAAGATCAAGTTGAAATCCAATGATGAACTGCGGCAATATTTTATTGACATGACAGTAGAGCAGGCCAGGGTTCTGGGAATCACCATTCCTGATCC
>JAGRJP010000359.1 GCA_020442665.1 Lysobacterales bacterium | reverse complement strand
TAGCCGTTAGACTGAAATAATGTGGCTAATGCAGCAATACGTATATTTGAACCTGCCGAATGGGCAATGGCTTTGAAAATGACAATGATTTTTGGTGAGACTATTTCGCTTGTAGCGTCTCTAAATAAGTCGAGTTGTTCTTTTGATGAAAGTTCATCAAAAAGGAGGGCATTTGCTTTTTCTTCGAGCCCTTCCGACTCAAACAGCTTAGCCAAAATTGTCACTTGAATATTGGCACTTGCTTGTTCTGACGAATAAATAAGGTCAATGACATCTGTAACTCGTTCTTGCCCAACCGCTTGTATATTGACATTTTCAAATAACGCAATTTGTTCCGCTAGAGATAAATCTTCAAAAAATAGTTCTTCCGCCTTATCGGAAAAGCCGAGGGCAATTAACTCAGCCAGATTTGTCATTTGAACATCGGCGCTAGTTGTGTTTAGAAAACTGTCTTCGAGTGTTTGCGCCTGGATCAGAGCTGTATCTACTGTCTGTGTTACGGGGTTCCATGGAGTAGGTATGTTTAAATAAATTGGGGCAAAAAAGATTATTAATGCAAGTGCAACCAATGGCGCGGTGATAGTGACGGGGCGAACCCAACCGGGCGGCGGCATATTTTCGCTTATCCATTTGTCATTAAAAACATGTTGGTATATTTGGTTGCGAATGCCAAGAACACCTTGGTCAGACTGTACTAACCCGATTAGTTTCAATTGATTTTGCAGTAAGTCATGATCATCATTTTGAGGAGGTTGACCAGTCAGGACTTTTTCATATAGCTGCAAAAGGCTCCTTGTACGTGAGTTAATGGTTACATTTTTTTGCACAAACTGAAGGTTGTCCTCTTTTTCGGCTGCTTTTGAAGACAGAAAGAGGCGGTTGACCAGCAAGTCTACGTCTGAGGGTTCCCAACTGGTTTTTGTGTCTTCCGTGATCGCAATACACAACTTTTGCGTTAGATAAGGATGACCTGCGGTCCAGTAAAAAACACGATCAAATATTTGTTCTGCTTGATCAGAATAGATTTGTTTTAATCCATCTTGCAGGACTTGGGCATCCGAATGAGTAAAATCTTTTAAGGCAATAGGTTGACCTACATTAAAGGGGGTTCTTTTTTCATCCTGAATCAAGTCGCTTGGTGTAGCAACCCCGATTAGGACAAAAGTTAGACGATTGAAAATGGGTTCTCTGGCACGAGCATTGTAAATGGCTCGAATAGCTGCAAAGAAATCATCGGCAAAGTTGAGGTTGAGGGTTGTGTCGATCTCGTCAATAAAAACGACAACGTTGCTCTGGATTTCTTGCGAAACCATATCCCGCAAAAAATTAGAAAAGCATTTCACTGAACCTGAAGCAATTTGAGTTTGCCACCAGTTTAATAAATCAACAGATAAATTTAATTCTTCACTGATTGATAAAGCGACATCTAAATACCATTGATGGGCAGTGATTTCTGTGCCGATTGCGCTTAGATCAACAATAGCTGTCTTCACACCAGCCTCTTCTAGTTTAGCTGCGGTGCGA
>JAGRJP010000049.1 GCA_020442665.1 Lysobacterales bacterium | reverse complement strand
AAGCGACTCCGGTTTTATCCAAATTATCACCGTTAAAGCTTTGTTGAATATCTGTCCCAAGAACCTGGCTTTCTACTCTTAAATTATCACCATGTAGATATTCGTGCTCAAAAGCAAAGGCTTTTGCTTCTCGGTTTATATCTTCTCTATCAACATAAGTGCCAGTGAGTCCGATTGATTGTTTTTCAGATTTAAAAAGGTATCGCCCTGCAAAAAAGTCCCGACCTTCATAGTCGTTCCCACGGGCTTCTTTAGCTGCAAGAACTCCATAAGTCATATTATCACGACTATCGGAAAATTTAACGGCTGCGTCAATTGCCGAGGAAGTATCTGAGCCCACATCAGGAGCAGCGCCAATTCTTCTGGTATGAATCATTCTCAAGCCATTGGCTCCTTTAACATCAAACAATGACTGGTTTTCGGTAAAGAAAGGTCTTTTTTCATCAAAAAAAGTTTCCGTTGCCGAAAAGTTCACAACTAGACTATCGCTTTCAACCTGACCAAAATTGGGATTTAGTGTTGCTGTAAGCTGTTTGCCGTTACCTGACTTCCAAAACACATCCGCTCCGGCGTCATAAAAGTCTTTGGAGCCAACAAAGTCATATCTTGCAACTCCATAACCAAAAACTTGTAATGATGAAGAAACATAATCTTTAACCTTTAATTCTGAAAAGCCGGTTAAAAATCTCTGTCTGTTATCGTCAATTGCGATATTGGCAAACTTCTGGTTGGTGTTAACTGATGTGCGACTCACATACCACTTTAGTGTTCTTTCTTGTTCGTCATTATTTTTCATGGAAACAATATCCCATGGAATCAGAACTTCACTCACCCAGCTTGTTTCGTCAACGATGCTTTTTGCAATCCAGTTTCCATCCCACTCGCTGGAATAATTTTTTTCATCACTATAAATTCCATCTCTCATAGAGTTGCCGGCTCCTATTTCAAAGGAATAGGCTGTAATTCCGTTTGTTGCGAAATCAATCACGATTTGATTCTTGTCGGAAAGAATACTTTGGTCTCTGGCAGAGCTGTCGGAGTTTATTGAATCTTTTGGTTGATAGTTGATAATTCCGAAATATATGCCCTTGCTGTCTGAAGCAACAAAAACTTCTGTTTGATACTCCGGAAGGCTCAAAGTATAAGGGTTGACCACCATAAAATCTGTAAATTTTTGTGCGGACTTCCAGATTTCTTCGTCAAGCTTTCCATCTATTTTAACTTCAGCAATAGATGATGAACAGATTACAAATAGTAAAAAGTAAATGATTCTTAATTTCATCACGGCATTTTATCATAGTGATCTTTGCTCAATAACGACAATTTGTGATGCTTATCACATTTCGTTTACAGCTTGGGTTAATTTTGTATTCACCACCTGTCTATAAAATGCTCTCTATGAATTAATAATTGAGGTGTAATATGAAAAATTTAATTTTAATTGGTGGTCTGTTGGTTTCTACTTTTTCTTTTTCTCAAATCAACGAGCCCTTTCATAAAGAAGTGATTAAGTGTGGAAAAAACGGTTGTGAGGTGGTTTGTAACGAGCCTGGCCAAAGATGGGCAACTTATCTGGAGTCAAAAGGTGATATTGAAGTGACATATTTCAATAACGGTACCAGACAATTAAAAGCTGATGTCGGAAATGGCGAATATACCATTCTTGATACTAACCCATCTTACCAAACTTGCAGAATCACCGGAGTGGCAAAATAATCACGATTAAAACAAGTCTGACACATTATTGACACATTTTGTCAATTATAATAAGATTGTTATCGGTTTAGGATTGAGTCAATCCTGAGTGTTTTAAATTTAAATTAAGAGAGACCTTTGCTTGATTGATTAAAACTTCTGATTTTTTCGATTTTCGATAAAAACCACTGTTTGTGCCTATTTTCTTAATCCCGACTAGCTTTTTGAGGGCTAATCGGGGTGTTTTGCCATATTTCAGGCACAACTATTTTGTATTTTTACCGCTCTTTTAAGGTTATATGCCATGGCAGCAAAGCCTATTGATGTATGTAATTGCATTAATCCTCCATGTCTGGCTTT
>JAGRJP010000048.1 GCA_020442665.1 Lysobacterales bacterium | reverse complement strand
AATTTGAGTCTTCAATAAAACAAGTGTTAAGGCATAAATAATTGTAAAAATAACTATAAATATTAAAGGCTTACTATAAAATTGCAATTCATCCTTGGTTGCAACATGATTAATAGAACCCTGAGTTGGAGGATCAAACTGTACCCAATAATCAAGTAAAGCCATGTAATCTCTTACAAAATTTGTTTTTCTTAAAAGTAATGATTGAATAAAAATTTCATTCTCAGAACTTTCTTTGATGCCTAAGTCAGCGTATGGATGGATTCTTAACCCTATTTGCTCAATTAGACCCTGCCAATTTGGGTTTCTTGAAATTAAATTGAGTTTAGTGTTGTTTTCCGGTTGAATGAGTGGCATTTGGAACACTGATGGATTGCCTTGAATTTTCCAAACCAATTCCACTTGAAAATTACTCGTCAAATTTCTAATATCAACTTCGAGTGCAGGAAAATTATCAGCTTTAAAAGGAACAGTTGGGAAAAACAAATCAACTTCCCCATACTCCGAGAATATAAACTCATTGATAGCGCTCTGAGCTCTTGCTCCATTAGCAACGTAAACCTTATCATTCATCAACTCAATCTGGGCTTGAGATGGATTATCTGGGTTTTGCAAGAAAAAATAAGAAACAATAGAATACAGGCAAACGAATAAAACGATTGCTAGAAACAATGATTTTATGAAACTGTTTTTAATCACAAACATGAAAGAAAAGAATTGTTGCCTATCTTATAATAAGTGCCTTACCTGCAGTATTATTTCTTTATCAAATGTTAAAAATTGTGATGTATTTAATAAACTTATGAAATAAATGTAATGTTTATTTGTATATAATAAACAATTGAATACAATGATAATTGGACATATTAGCAGATTTACAAATAGGTATCAGTTCTGTTAATTCAGGAACGACAAAATTTTATGGGGAAAATGCTTTTTCAAAATTTGTTCAATTGTAGATATCTCGATAATAGTCGAGGAAAAAATATATGCAATTAGAAACTAATGACAGGGATATTGTAAAAATTCCATCTCTGGGACATATCATTTTTGGCTCAGATGGAAATAGTGATGTCAATATCATTAGAGCGGATGACTTAAAAGCAAAATTTTGTTCGATCGTCAATGATAAGTCTGTCTGTGTTTTGGAGGTTTTCAAATCTGCCAATGTTTTTGTCAATCAAAGAAAAATCCAAGAAATGGCAATTTTACACCCCGGCGATTCTATTGATATTGAAAAAAACATTTTTAAATTAGTTGACGAAAATAAACTACCAAAAGCATGCCTGCACCCGTTAAGCAATAATCAAAATTCAAATACTTCACCGATACTAACATCAGTTTCAGGTTTGAGAAGCTACAATAAAAATGATTACGGACAAATTAAAATTGTAGGAACAAAAAACAGCTACACTCACAAACCTAGCTCGGCTGACAACAATGCCTTTCGAGTCTCTTATGTTGAGGATAATCTGGCAATTCGATGTGCTAAAGGCAGCAATATTAAAATAAATGGTCATTCAACCAACAATGCCATCCTCAGAAACGGTGATTTCATCTCGACTACGCATTCAAAATACTGTGTTGAATCTCCTGGAACTTCATCTTTTTCAAAATATAGTCCTTCTCACCCCAGAAACATTCAACTTTCTGAAGAATATGTTTCAGGAATAGAAAAGAATAAACAATCTTCAAACACAAGTTTTATTAAAAATAATTTATGGTGGATAACACTGCTTGGTGGTCTTTGCATTATAATCATAGCAATGTATATTATTAAAAACTCTTAATCACCACACCCAATTCTAATATCAATAATTAATTCGGAGATGTTCGTATGAATAAATTCATGTTTTTACCGTTTTTGTTTCTCAGCTTAATAAGTACAACAATAAAAGCAGAAGATGATAAATACCTTTGGCTCGAAGATATTGATGGTGAAGAATCTATGCAATGGGTCAACGATATGAATAAAATGACTCAAGATAAGATCGCCACAACAGATTTGTATCAAAGCCTTTATCAGCAAGCATTAAAAGTTCTGAATAATGAATCCAGAATTCCTGATGTTTCACAAAATGGCAAGTGGTTGTACAACTTCTGGCAAGATAGTGAACATCCAAGAGGAATCTATCGCCGAACCACTTTAAAACAATTCAAAAAAAATAATCCAAAGTGGGAAACAATTCTGGATATGGATCAATATTCCAAAGACCATAATCAAAACTATGATTTTCATGGATTGTCCTGTGCCACAGAAAAACAAAAAAAATGC
The DNA here is from genome assembly GCA_020442665.1 of Lysobacterales bacterium. Classification (GTDB taxonomy): domain Bacteria; phylum Pseudomonadota; class Gammaproteobacteria; order Xanthomonadales; family Marinicellaceae; genus NORP309. The sequence goes on along the minus strand of JAGRJP010000048.1, from coordinate 12,864 downwards.
TTCGTCAGATTATCACCGGGTGGAACCGATGCTGTTGAAATCAGAGAGTTCAACCTCAAAAACAAAAAATTTGTAGAAAACGGAATCTATATTCCATTAGCAAAAACTCGGACTTCATGGAAAGATGAAAACACTTTATTTGTCAGTACAGAATTTGGAGATGATTCGTTAACCGACTCCGGCTACCCTCGCATCATCAAAGTTTGGGATATAAACCAACCTCTTGAATCTGCAAAAACTATTTTCACTGCCGATAAAAAGTCCATGATGGCGACCGCTTTTTCAATGAAGGACGATGATGAAAATAACATTAATTTGATTTATGAGCTAACAAGCTTTTGGGCCAGTAACAAATATCAGTACATCAATGGAGAAAAGCATCTGTTAAACATTCCCCAAAGTGCTAATGTTTCAGGACTTTATAAAAACAAACTGGTTTTATCACTGAAAGAAGATTGGGAAATTAATGGCAAAACATTCGTTCAAGGAGAGGTTGTGATAGCTGATATTTCAGCAGTCAATGGAGGAAAAGGAGATATACAGAGCGTTATCAAACCAACGGAACAAGCAATCATTGAAAATATAAACACATCCAAACATGGAATACTCATCACCGTTTTGGAGGATGTAAAAGCAAGACTGTATAAATACGAACTCAAAAAAGGTCAGTGGAAAGTTAAAAGTGTGAAATTCCCGGATAATGGAGCTTTACAAGTCACAAGCATTAATGATGAAAGCGGGGATTTCTTTGTCAAATTTGAATCATTTGTGACACCACCCAGCTTATTTCATGTAAAAAACAAATCGCTAAAACCAAAATTAATGAAACAACAAGACGAAAGTTTTGATGGTTCCAAATTTATGGTTCAGCAATTTTTCACTCAATCGGATGATGGCACAAAAGTCCCCTACTTTGTGGTGATGAATAAGAAAACCGAGTTCAATGGTAAAAATCCGACTCATATCTTTTCGTATGGCGGTTTCAGAAACTCACTGACTCCTTCGTACTCCGGTAGCTACGAAGCACTATCCGGAGCTTATGGAAAACTGTGGTTGGAGCGTGGTGGTGTATTCGTACTCGCTAACATTCGTGGTGGAGGAGAATACGGCCCGGCATGGCACAGTGCTGCACTATTAAAAAACAGACATAAAGCTTTTGAGGACTTCGAAGCTGTAGCCAAAGATTTATTTGCCAGAAAAATCACCTCATCTGAACATTTAGGTATTGAAGGTCGTTCCAACGGTGGATTGTTAGTAACAGCAACAATGACCAGAAATCCTCAACTTTACTCAGCAGTTGTCTGTGGTGCTCCTTTGATTGATATGAAAAGGTACAATAAACTTCTGGCCGGAGCCAGTTGGATGGGAGAGTACGGCAATCCGGATGAACCTGAAATGTGGGAATATATCAAGACCTATTCGCCCTATCAAAATCTGAAAACAAATGTGAAATATCCGCCGGTGTTCTTTTATACTTCAACAAGAGATGATAGAGTGCACCCGGGACACGCAAGAAAGATGGCAGCAAAGATGCTGGAGAATGGATATGGCGTTGATTATTTTGAAAATATCGAAGGCGGACATCACGGATATAGCACCAATGAGCAGCTTGCGCACAGAATCGCTTTATCGTACACACATTTATGGCAAAACTTAAAATAATACTATTTTTACATTTAATTTCATTAAGCAATTACAATCTATATGCTGAATCAATCCGGGAGGGACAAACGGCTCCCGGATTTGATTTACCCGACCAAAAAGGTCTGTTTCACAATCTCAAAGACTATAAAGGTCGATGGCTGGTCATTTATTTTTACCCTAAAGATGACACTCCGGGTTGCACCACAGAAGCACAAAATTTTACTGAAAAATATACAGAGTTTAAGAATTTAAATACAGAAATTCTTGGGGTTTCAATGGACTCAATAGAATCTCATAAAGAGTTTGCAGAAAAATATAATATACCTTATCCATTGTTGTCAGATAAGGATGAAATCATGTCAACAGCCTATGATGTGGTCCGAGAAATTCCGTTTATGCATCATTCAAAAAGACAATCGTTTATCATCAACCCCAGTGGAGTGATTGTTAAACATTACCCGGATGTTTCTCCCTCAAGTCATACTTCTGAAGTTTTAAATGATTTAGTGACTCTTCAATCAAGTTTATGACCATCAAAGACCCCACTAAGTCACAAGTTCAATCCAATCTACTCCTACTAGCTTATAGATCTTTACCAACAAGCCAAATTGGTATGGTTCTTGCTGGAATAATTTTAATTTTTCTTTTAAAAAGTCAAGTTGATGGGACAATTTCAACAATCTGGATTCTATTGCTAATTGTCACAGTCTTTTTCGTTTGATTACATTCCAGATATCAATTACAAAAAACCGTTCAACGGAATATCTCAAAAAGATATTCTTAATTGGTTCTATCTTATCAGCAATGGTTTGGGGAGGCGCTGGTTATGTCCTTTTTCCGGAAGACTCGGCTATCCACCAATCATTCCTAACAATTACAATAGTCGGAATTGCAACTGCAGCGGTTGGTACCTTAACGCCTTATCTTGCCGCACTCAATAGTTTTATTCTTATTACAATACCTCCAATCTTATTTAAATATGTAACAATGGAGAATAGCATTGGACAACTGATGTCATTTGCACTTGCAATTTACACTAGTGTGTTGTTAATTGGCTCGAGAAGATTTCATGACTACTTATCCGAAAATACCATACTCAGAATTGTCGCCAGACAAAGAGAGATGCTCATTCAGGAAAATGAAAAGCGCTATCGCTTACTTTATGAAAAGTCTGAAGACGCAATGCTTCTGGTAAGTAACTATCAAGTCACTATGGCAAATTTAGCCGCAATAAATATGCTGGGTTATGAAAGTGAAAATGAAATCATAGGGACGTCAACTTGGGATCACATGCCACTCAGCCAAAAAAATGGGGTATCTTCGGAATATAAAGTTAAGCTTATTAAACACGATTTGAAGATGTCGGGCTTTGGTCGGTTTGAGTGGATTTGTAAACGTAAGGATGGTGAGATTTTTCCTGTTGAAATGGCAGTAACATTAGTCACATTGAATAACCAGCAATCTCTATTTTGCGTTATCAGGGACATTTCAAGGACAAAGAAAATTCAACACCAGCTTATTAAAGCTCAAAGAAAAGCAGATGCTGCAAACAAAGCAAAGTCAGATTTTCTGGCAAATATCAGCCATGAAATCAGAACACCAATGCATGCTGTTATTGGGTTAACAAAAGTATTATTATTGAATCCTCTTTCAAAAACACAATTTGAGAGAGGAAAGTCAATAAAGTCGAATGCAGAACTGACATTATCCATACTCAATGATATCCTTGATTTATCCAAGATTGAGGCAGGAAAACTAGAGTTAAGGAAACAGAACTTCAATTTAAAATCTTTAATGGATAGTTTAGGTGACTCACTTCATAGTCGATTCAATGCTAAAAAACTATTCTTGAACATAAACTCCTCCGAGGAAATTAATCATAGTTTCTTAGGTGATTACAACAGAATCCGACAGGTTCTGAATAATTTGATAGACAATGCCTATAAATACACAGATTCCGGTGGTATCACCGTCAATTGCAATATCATTGAGTTAGATGAGTTTTATTCGAATATCCAATTTGAAGTCATTGATACAGGTATTGGTATCAACAAACAAGACACTAATAAATTATTCCTGCGGTTCAGCCAAGTTGATGACTCCAATACCAAAAAATATAAAGGTGTGGGTTTAGGACTCAGCATATGTAAACAACTCATTAATTTGATGGATGGAGAAATTAGTTTTACCAGCGAACCGGGAAAAGGCACCGATTTTAAATTTAATATTAAACTGGAAAATGCTCAAACAATATCCGATGAAGATTCGCGTGAATTCCTCAGTCTGGAATCTATTGAGAAGATTAATGCCAGAGCATTAGTTGTCGATGATATTGAAACCAACCAATATGTTACAAAAGAGATGCTGGAAATTTTTGGCGTTGAAGTCGTTACCGTCGGGAGCGGTTCAAAAGCTATAGAAAAATTGCAAAACGAGGATTTTGATATTGTGTTTATGGATTGCCAGATGCCAGATATGGATGGATTTGAAACAACCAAACGAATTCGTACATTATCAGAACATCAAAAACACATTCCAATCATTGCACTGACAGCGAACGCACTTTCAGAAACAAGTGATCAATGCATCCGCTCAGGAATGAACGACTACATGTCCAAACCAATCAACTTTGAATTACTGCAAAAAGTGCTTCATCAATATGTTAACAACCAAGACACTAACAAATTAACATCGTTACCAAAACCAAACAAACTCAGTTTAATAACAAACAAATATCCCATAAAAAAATATTTTAACTTCTCAACTCTGTATAAAAGATTAGGTGGTAATCTCGATGTAATTCATAAAATTATCAATCAAATCAAGTACAGTATGAAGTCCCATATTCAAGATATTTCAGATAGTTTTGCAAGATCAGAAATATCAAATGTCATTAAAATTTCTCATAAACTCAAAGGCTCTGCTGCTAATTTAAGCTGTGAAAACTTATCAGAATTAGCACATAGAATCGAGACGTCATTAAAGGATGGGAATATTGACGACGCTTCTGAAATGATTAAGGATTTATACCCCTGTTATGATAACACCATTTCGCAAATTGAAAAAATCATGTCCTCAAAATAACAGCTGATTGTAAAGTTCGCATGGAAAGTTTTCAGTAATTCTCATAATTGGCTTTTTATTGTTGAAAACATCATAAGTTCGGCTCAGAACTTCCATTCCTTTGATAAATCCTGTCGATTTCAGCGAATCAGAAATTAACAACTCCTGTTTAACTATTTCTTTAAATGTTTCCATTTTATAATCTGACCATAAGGTTCCAATTGGCTTTGATTTTTCTAATAAATCACTGACAAACTCTTCAGAAAGATGATTCAAATAAACTTTAGAATTTGCAAACAGCCAATTTTTCTTACTTTGTTCACCTTGTAAATAAATTTGTCGGATTAAGAGGCTGTCACTGACTTCGCTGTGAATTTTAACAACTTTAATAGATTCGCCTGCTAGAAGTTTTATTAACTCTGTCACTGTTCCATCAGTTTGCATCAAAAGCTGTAAGGCTTTTGGGTATTCAGAAAGTGAAATCATATATTTAGAATCCGGTTCCTAACCTAAAGTAGAACCTGAAATCACCACCGTCTGTGTAACCACTGCCTAAAAACAGCACTGTATTAACCACGTCAAGCGAAACTCCGGCAGAATAACCATAGAGCATATCTTCGACTTGTATGTGGTGTTGCCAAACATTTCCGTAATGCCCTTTGATAATAAACTTTGGCGATCCAAAGATTGGTAAATTAATTCTATCTAAGTCGGTAAATGCTCCCAGTTCAAAAACCACTGCATTTAATCCAAGTAAAGAGTGTTGCGGATAGCCGGCAAAGTTATCCAAGCCACCATAGGCAAATAAAACCTCTCCATCTTCCGCATGATTTGTGAAATCACCTTGGAAGCCCAAATGAATGGCAGTATTGTCTGAAATAGGAATCCTTTTAAAAACATCAACTCTGGCAATTTGAACATTATCGAACAAACCAATCTCAGCTTTTAAATCCATACCTGAACGCGAATAAACCGCTTTGTCCAATGTATCAAGACCATATCTCAAACGTAAACCGGCTGAACGATCAATAGCTGTTTCAAATTCGGAATCATTAATCACTGATACCACATTTTGATCGAGAAACCATAAGCCCGCTCTGAACTCACTGTTCTCAGTGATATTTGCACCCCAATCAATCCCGAAACCAAAATCCTTGATATCGTACTCTCCCGTTGCTTCGATATCAAATTCATCTTCAATATCTTGTCCGGCTAAAGAGGGGTTGTAAATATTTCCATAAAATCTGCGACTATCTTTTGCCATCAGAAGATTGGCGCTGAGAAAATACTTATCAACAAAATCAATGGGCTGATTAAGCTCCGATTTCCACTGCAATAAACTTCCAACACTGACATCGTTAATCCACTCTCCTCCTTTTCGGTTGATATTGTAGCGATGATGTCTGGCCAGCATCGAAATCCTTGTATTGGAATCAAAATCTCCGGCGACTTTTAAGCCAAACTTCAGATAGTCCGGCCCCCAGTTTTTTTCCTGAATGTGAAAATCAATTCCTTGCTGATTGGTTTCATTGCTTATCACTTTATAAGTTACAGTCAATATATCATTATCTACCGCTAACTCATCGGCTAAATCTTGAATCTCTGAAACCACAAAAGGGCGATTTAAGATATGTTTGGTTTTATTAGTTAGACGCTCAAGCGATGTTCTTTTGTTGCCGGAGAAACTGACAAACTCAATCACTTTGGGAATTTCTTGTATCAGTAGTTTTCTGGAATCTATACTGGTCAGATAATCCTCATCTGATAAACTCAAATGTTCAAGGACTAATGACTTACTCTTAACCCCATCAATTCCGGCACTGACAAATTCTTCATATTTCTCAAAATCCGATGCTGTTAATTCGCCAAGCTCAGGTGCTATAACAATATCTGCCAAGCCTAAAGAACGAATTGTATTTTGTACCAAAGCTACGTCCACACTTTGATAAGAAACAGTGATAATTGATGAATCTTCATTAATTTCACTGAGCGGTGATGAAATATTAACCGCTATCACAATATCCGCTCCCATATCTTTCACAACATCGACAGGTAGGTTATTCAGAATTCCACCGTCCGCCAGAAACTTACCTTGGTGACGTACCGGGCCAAAGACTAAGGGAACTGCCATTGAAGCTCTTAATGCCATTGCCAAATCACCATGATCAATGACATACGGTTCAGCAGCATTCAAATCAGTAGCAACAGCACGAAAAGGAATCGGAAAATCATCAAACTTCTCAGTTTTAATCGAGCCTACAATTCTTTGTAACTCCAACATCAATTGCTGACCACCGGCAAAACCTTTACCACTCTTTGGTCCTGATTTGGATATACCTAACTCCAAATCAACAAAATAATCTTTATCCGCTTGTCTGGCACTGTATTGTTGTTTTTTCCTGTCCGTCGATGGTCTGAACACCCTCTTCCAATCAATGGATCTGACAACCCAATCCAAATCATCAGTGCTCATTCCAGTCGAATATAAACCACCTACTATCGCACCCATAGAAGTTCCTGCGATATAGTCAATCGGGATTTTTTTCTCCTCCAATGCTTTTAATACACCAATATGAGCCAAACCTCTGGCTCCGCCACCGGAAAGCACCAAACCAATTTTAGGACGATTGGAATTATAAGCATTAACATTGACTGAGATAAAAGTCAAAATTATCAATACTAACAATTGAGTTTTTAATAAGGGCTTCATTTAAGTTCTTGTCGCCAATTCTTAATCCAAATTCGGTAATAAAAATATATAACTGAGGTTCTGACCACGAAAAATCCTAAGAATGCCATCCACAATCCATGATTATCATAAGGTCTAAGCAAATACCATAAAGGAATATAACAAAAAACGGTCGCTATCACCATAGAATTTCGCATTATTTTCGCTTCTGTAACCGCCACAAACAAGCCGTCATAAACAAAGCTAGGCATTGCAACGATTGGCACAATAATTAACCAGATAATATAATCGCTTGAATAATCTCTGACTGCTGGCAAAGAGGTTAATAATGAAACTATTCCATCACCATAAAGCAGGTATAGCAAAGTGAAAAGAACCGCAATTACAAAAGAAATCATAAAAACGCGTCTCAAAATACTTGAGAGTTCCTTTTCATCTTTCGCTCCGTAGGATTTACCACATAAGGACTCAACAGCATGCGCAAATCCATCCAAACCATAAGACATTAAATAGAAAAAGTTTAATAACACGGCATTTGCAGCTAATGCTAATTCTCCGAGTCGGGCACTTCCTTTCGTCATCATTGCAAATACAGCCATCAAAGCCAATGTACGAATAAAAATATCACGGTTGAGTGAAAAAAACTGTTTAATATTTGCCTCACTCAACAACCAATCTTTAAACTCGAAAAATTTGGGAATACTGTATTTTCCTTTTAATAAATAGAATGCTCCCAACGCTAATGTGGCATATTCTGAAATGATTGAACCATAAGCGACCCCTGCAACTCCCCAATGAAAATTCATAACGAAAACATAATCGAGAATCATGTTCCCAACCTGATTTACCAGCATTAAAGCCAGCACCTTTCGAGTTTCCTGAATCGCCAGAAAGTAGCCAAACATTACATAAAGAATAAGAGTAGCAGGCGCAGACAAAATACGAATCGAAAAGTATTGCTTTGCCAACTGGGACGACTCGCCACCCTCACCTGCTAAATTCACAGCAAATTCTCCAATCCAAGGACTGAAAACAACCAAAATCAAAGAAATACTGAGTGCAATTAATAACGACAAACTCAGTTGTCGATTGATTTTATCGGGGTTGTTCTCACCAAGAGCCTGAGCAACAAGACCTGTTGTGCTCATTTTTAGAAAACCGAAACCCCAAAACAGCACATTAAATATTGTGGCTCCGATATTGATAGAAGCCAAATAAACCGGAGAATCCAAATGCCCTAAAATTGCTGTATCAACAATTCCAAGCATAGGAATACTAATAGCAGACAGAATCATTGGAACTGCTATTGCAAAAATTCTTTGATACGAATCTGTTTTTATATTTTTCTGCATCCTGACTTTTAGCACATGCTTTTACTATTGAGCTTTGCTACAATAATTTAGTGTTTTTTGAGATGAGAATCATGACAGATAACAGATACCCTGTAAACAAACAAGCAAAGAAATTCGGCAAATTGAAAATGATTAAATGGTCACTGATAGTATTTCTATTGCTCAATGTTGTATTGATGTTTTATTACGACCGTGAACCTGAATTATTTGATGTCAAAAAGGTAGCAGCAAAACGTGCCGACTTGCATGGTCATCGAATGGTCACAGGCTTTACTACCACTGCGACACTCCTTGAAGTAGCTGATAAGTTAATTAACAAGCCCGGAGGTTATTTGACTAATGACAAACTTCCTCCCTCTGTATTTATGGACAACATTCCCAATTGGGAGTATGGTGTTTTGGTTCAAACACGTGATTTGGCTCGGGCTCTTCGTAATGATTTCAGTCGCTCACAAAGTCAGTCATTGGAAGATGATGACTTGAAACAATCTGAACCTTTATTCCATTATGACAACAATCATTGGATACTGCCACGAACCGAAGCACAGTATCGCGATGCGATTCATTACATGCATAATTATCTCGAAAGACTCAGTGATGAAAATGATGAAGATGCTCAATTCTATGCCCGAACCGACAATTTAGTCGCATGGCTTAATCTGGTTGAAAAAAGGCTGGGTGGATTGTCACAAAAACTCAGTGCCAGTGTCGAAAGAGAAAGATTGAATACTGACTTAAGCGGCGATACCGCAGCCACTCAATCAACCTACAAACCCAGCGAACTGAAAGTCAAAACCAGTTGGTTTAAAATTGACGACAACTTTTATGAAGCCAGAGGTTCAACATGGGCTTTAATTCACTTCCTTAAAGCTATAGAAGTTGACTTTGCTCAAGTGCTAGAGAAAAAGAATGCACTTATTAGCTTGCGTCAGATTATTCGTGAACTGGAAGCCACTCAGGAGCCAATCTGGACACCTATGATATTGAATGGTTCAGGCTTTGGTTTTTTTGCCAATCACTCTCTGGTCATGGCATCCTATATTTCCAGAGCTAATGCCGGAATTATCGACCTCAGACAACTCTTGGAAAATGGTTAACCTCGCTATATAATCTGCGAATGAAAAAAATATTATTCCTGTTTTCTATAATTGGTACTGTTTCATTCGCAGATGATATTCGGATTTCTTCTCAGCTCGAAAAAGATTTATCCGAAAAACAAACTGTAGAATTGTATGTGCTTTTAAAAAATCACAACAAAACAAATACATACAAATCTTCTAATTTTTTGGAAAAACGTCAAAATCATATTCGGTTTTTGAGAGAAAACTCGACATATTCTCGCCAACAAATAGAACAAACGCTTAAAAACTTTACTGAAAATTATAAGTTTTACTGGATAAACAATTCGCTATGGGCACGAATGGAAAGCTCAAAAGCCAGAGAGTTTTTGAAAAGCGAATTTATCGAAAAAGCCTACAGTGATGAAAAGCAAAAGTTAAAATTACCAAACCCAGAACCTGAAACCAAACAAATACAAGCAACTGAATGGGGAATTGATAAAGTTAATGCTCCTGATGTTTGGGCACTTGGTATTACCGGTCAAGGAATCCTTATTGCCGGGCAGGATACCGGTTATCAATGGGATCACCCGGCAATTAAGGACAAATATGCCGGTTGGGACGGAGTCAATGTTGATCATAATTATCATTGGCATGATGCTATCTCCAATCCTTTTGTTGTATGTGAAGATGCCCAAAATAATCCTGCAAGTTGTGATGATCATGGTCACGGAACTCATACGATGGGAACTATGGTTGGAGATGATGGAACAGGCAACCAAGTGGGCGTTGCACCGGGAGCTAAATGGATAGGTTGTCGGAATATGAATCAGGGAGACGGACACCCATCTACATACGCAGAATGTTTTCAATTTTTTCTTGCGCCGACAGATTTGAATAATCAAAATCCCGATGTTAGCAAAGCTCCTCATGTTATTAATAACTCATGGGGATGTCCTGAATCAGAAGGCTGTACACAGCCGGATGTGCTTGAAACAGTGGTCAATAATGTTGTTGATGCCGGAATTCTAGTCGTTGCATCTGCCGGCAACAGTGGTTCTGGATGTAATTCCGTTAATACTCCGATTGCTATTTATGATAATACTCTAACCATCGGTTCGACTCAATCTGATGATACAATTTCAGGGTTTAGCTCTCGTGGAGGAGTTGCAATTGACGGTAGCAACCGTTTAAAACCGGATTTAGTTGCTCCCGGGAGTTCTGTTCGTTCTGCAAGATTAGGTGGTGGCTATACAACTATGAGTGGAACCAGCATGGCATCTCCGCATGTAGCCGGTGTGGCAGCACTGATGATGTCAGCAAATCCCGATATGATTGGAAACCCTAAAATACTAAAACGTGTTTTACAAAGAACAACAGCTCAATTAACCACAACATCCCAGTCATGCAGTGGTGTTTCGGGTTCAGAAGTGCCAAATAATACATTCGGATATGGCAGAATTGATGCTCTAGCCGCTGTCAATATGATTCAGGATATCATTTATTTGGATAATTTTGAGGATTTCTAACTTCAAACTTTTGAAGCATTTAACATAAATAAAATTCAAACATTGTATAATTACTAACATATATTAAAAGCTCTCGAGAATAATTATGAAAAATTCGTTCGTTTTATTGGTATTTATAGCATCATTTTCACAGGCTCAAATCCCTGCAAACCTGGCATTACAGCAGCTATACACTCTGTCCAATCCTCTAACTGTAAGACATGCCGGAGACGGAAGTGGCAGAATTTTCACCATTACCAAAGGAGGTACGATACGAATTTATGATGGCTCATCTTTACTAACTACCCCATTTCTTGACATTACATCCAAAGTCAGAAGTGGTAATGAACAAGGTTTATTAGGTTTGGATTTTGATCCGAATTATTCCAGCAATGGTTATTTTTATGTCTATTACACACAAGAAACTCCAAATACCGGAGATACCATTGTTGAAAGATATAAAGTAAGTTCGGGAAATCCAAATGTAGCAGATCCTAATAGTGGACATATCCTATTAAGAATTGACCAACCTGCTTCCAACCATAATGGAGGTGATATCCACTTCGGACCAGACGGTTATTTATACATAGGAATGGGTGATGGTGGTTCTGGAAATGACCCATGGAATAATGCCCAAACACTTGATAATTTACTGGGCAAAATGCTGCGTATCAATGTCAATCCTGATATTATTTTTACTGATTCTGTCGAACTGAATGAGACCTGTGGTTTGGATCAAGGACATTATTTTGTACCATCTGACAATCCATTTATCTCTAACAGCGGAGAATGTTCAGAAATTTGGACTTATGGATGGAGAAACCCTTGGCGTTGGAGCTTTGATAGTCAAACCGGAGACATGATTGTCGGTGATGTTGGACAAAACGCCTATGAGGAAGTTAGCTTTCAGTCTGTATCCAGTCCTGGCGGTGAAAATTATGGCTGGAGTTGTCGGGAAGGTGCACACGACAACCCTAATACTAGCGAGCCCAATTGTAATGATGGACGAGTATTTATTGAACCTGTAATCGATATTAATCGAACAGTAAATGGTGATTGTTCAGTGATGGGTGGCTATGTCTATCGTGGGCCTATTGCAGGTCTGCAAGGTCTGTATGTGTTCTCTGATTATTGTGGTGGAAATATCAATTTTGCCACTCCAAACGGTCAAAACACTTGGTCATTTACAACATGGCAAGATGTCGGCTTTGGCATCCAAAGTTTTGGAGAAGACGAAGACGGCAATATTTATGTTCTACAAAACAGTTCTGTTTATAAATTTATTTTAACGCCTTAAATGAAATCCTTCGTTTTCACACTTTTTGAACGATGCAATCAAATATGAAAATGTTATTCTTTAGATTGCCTGAGAAATGTGAAAGGTTAGTTTTTAAAAATATGAGTTTATAAATGCATAAATGATTATTTTTAAGAACCAAGATTGAGCATTTATAAGGTAATATAAAGAAAAAAATGGTGGGTCGTGAAGGATTCGAACCTTCGACCAATGGATTAAAAGTCCACTGCTCTACCGACTGAGCTAACGGCCC
>JAGRJP010000047.1 GCA_020442665.1 Lysobacterales bacterium | reverse complement strand
AATGGCTTCTGTTTGTGGTTCATCACTATCGATGATGGATGCCGGTGTTCCTTTAAAAGCTCCGGTTGCCGGAATTGCAATGGGTTTGATTAAAGAAGGTGACGGATTTGCAGTTCTTTCCGATATTTTAGGTGATGAAGATCATCTTGGCGATATGGACTTCAAAGTAGCAGGAACTTCCGAAGGTATCACAGCTCTGCAAATGGACATCAAAATTGAAGGAATCACTGAAGAAATCATGCAAAAAGCCTTATCACAAGCGAAAGGCGGACGCGAATATATCCTTGGCGAAATGAATAAAGTTCTGGGTGCCGGTCGTGAAGAAATGTCTGATTATGCTCCAAAACTTCTGACGTTGACTGTTCATCCGGATAAAATCCGTGAAGTGATTGGTAAAGGTGGCGCAACGATTCGTGCATTGACTGAAGAAACCAACACAACCATTGAAATCACTGATGATGGCGTTGTGACAATTGCCGCGGTGAATGGTGAAGATGCTCGTGAAGCCGTGAAACGCATTGAAATGATTACCGCTGATGTTGAAGTCGGTGCGGTTTATGAAGGCAAAGTCGTTAAAATCATGGACTTTGGAGCATTCGTCAATGTTCTTCCGGGTAAAGACGGAATGGTTCATATTTCAGAAATTTCACACAGCCGTGTTGCCAATGTTTCAGACGTTCTGAAAGAAGGCGATACCGTGAAAGTTAAGGTTCTTGAAATCGACAAACAAAACCGTGTGAGACTTTCTATCAAAGCACTTTTAGATAAGCCTGAAAAGAAAGAAGATAAAAAGGACTAACTTTTTAAAGTCAGTTTAACGAAAAAAGCCAAACTTTGATGTTTGGCTTTTTTATTGTATAAAGAAAGAGCGCTTTAGGATTTCAAATACTCTTCCAAATCGGTGCTTCCGCCAATCAATTTGCCATCAATAAATATTTTGGGAACGCCGCCGTCGCCGGAAAGGGCACGGGTTGTTATGTGTGTGGCGTCTTTGCCGATAACAATTTCTTCATAAGCTAAATTGTGTGCATCCAACATTTCTTTGGATTTTTTGCAGAAAGGACAGGTGTCTTTGGTTAGAATAGTAATTGATACCGGTGGTTTGGCATCGGAATTCAGATATTTTAACATGGTGTCAGCATCAGATACGTCAAACGGATCGCCCGGTTTTTCCTGTTCTATAAACATTTTTTCAATCACGCCGTTTTTAACTAACATCGAATAACGCCATGAGCGTTTACCGAAACCCACTTGTTGTTTGTCAACCAATAAACCCATACCTTCGGTAAACTGTCCGTTGCCGTCCGGAAGCATTTTAACGTTCTTGACTTTTAAATCTTTCGCCCAGGCATTCATGACAAATGTATCATTAACGCTAATACAATAGATTTCATCAACTCCATTTTCTTTCAACACCAGTGCCAGTTGATCATAACGCGGCAAATGCGATGCTGAACAGGTTGGTGTGTAAGCACCCGGAAGCGAGAATACAACGACGGTTTTGTTAGCAAACAAATCTTCGCTGCTCCAGCTTTGCCATTCAAAATTATGCCTAACTGGGAATGTAACTTGTGGGACGTTTTGTCCGGTTTTATCTTCAAACATATTATTTTATAGTTGTATTTAAAAGTTTTATTATCCATAGTTTTGATAATATGTAAATTAGAACATTCGTCTAAAAAAGTGGTAAAAGTCATATTTCCTAATAAGACCAAAGTCTCGATAAAACAATCTGTATTTTTAAGGATTTAGTGATAAACTTTGAAAATGGACAAACAAAAGTCATTTCAAAATAATATCGCTACCAAATTTCAGATTTATAACAGTCTGTTTTTGACCTTGCCGTTTGATCAGATTTCCAATGTGGGGCTGTTATTACCATTGCTGGCAAAATCCTGTCATGCCGGTTTTCTGGAAAATAAAAACCCACAACAAATCATTGATGATTTTTTTGAAAAGCACACCGAAATTAATGATGAGAAATCGAAAATTTCGCTGTTTTTTAAGTTCATACAATACATTGAAAGACAAGTGGTTTTGTTTGATGCCATAGAGGATGCAGCGTACGAAACCATCCATGATTTTAATGGCAATGGTACGATTCCCTATGTTTTTAATCGGGCTGTGGGTTCACATAAATCTTCACGATTGATAAAAAAGCTTAAAGATTTCAAAGCGAAAATTGTTCTTACAGCTCATCCGACGCAATTTTATCAAGGTATGGTTTTATCCATTGTTAAAGAATTGGAGAACGCTATCCGCAAAGATGATTTGGAAAACATCAATGTTTTATTGCAGCAATTAGGCCGAACTGCATTTGTAAATAAATCCAAGCCAACACCTTATGATGAAGCCACACGATTGATGTGGTACTTGGAAAATGTGTTTTATCACTCGGTGGCAACGGTTCATTCCAGACTCCGTGAGGAACTTGCTCGCTTAGGAGTAAAGGGATTTGACAAAGATGTCATTCAGGTGGGTTTCTGGCCGGGTGGTGATCGCGATGGTAATCCTTTTGTGACTTCTGAAATCACTTTAAAAACAGCTAAAGAGCTTAAACGCCGGATTTTACTTTGTTATTTCCGTGATGCCAAAAAACTCAGACAGCGCATTACTTTCTCCGGTGTCAGTGACCTGGTTGAAAATGTTTACAACAAATTATCAGCATCCACTTACAACACAATTGGCGAGAAATATAGGAATAAGACCGAGTTAATTGAAGACTTGTCAGAAATTGAGGAAGTCATTAGCAAACAACACAATGGTTTGTTTGTAGAGGTTGTGGAAGACTTCATCGTTAAAGTGAAATTGTTCGGTTTTTATTTCACTTCTTTGGATATTCGTCAGGATTCCAGGGTGCATGGGAAAGTTCTGAATGATATCTTTTCAGCATTTCATCAAGGAAGACTTGCAGGTTTAATTGAGAGTGATGTTCCGCAAAATTATGATAATTTGTCTGAGAAACAACAAATTGAAGTTTTACAAAATTTAAAAGGAAAAGTCTCGCCGGAAATTTTTGAAGATGAATTGACCAGAGAAACACTCAAATCAATTTATGCCATTCAGGAAATTCAGCAACAAAATGGTGTCGAAGCCTGCCATCGTTATATCATTTCAAACACACAAAGTACGAAAAACATTATGGAAGTTTATGCTCTGGCACGACTTTGTGGTTGGAATGATGCCGAGTTAGCATTGGATGTCACGCCATTACTGGAAACCATTGATGACTTATCAAATGGCAAAGAGATTCTAAGTAGTCTTTACAACAATCCGGTTTATAAAAAACATTTACAACTGAGAAAACAAAGGCAATTCGTCATGCTCGGCTATTCTGACGGAACCAAAGATGGCGGGTATTTGCGAGCCAACTGGAGTATTTTCAAAGCCAAACTGGAGCTCAGCGAATTGTCAAAAAAATATGGAGTTGATATTGTTTTCTTTGACGGTCGGGGCGGTCCGCCGGCTCGTGGTGGTGGAAATACCAATAAGTTTTATTCGTCTCTGGGAGATAAAATTGCCAATCATGAAATTGAATTAACCATTCAGGGGCAGACCATTTCATCAAACTATGGCACATTAAACTCATCTCGTTATAACCTTGAGCAATTGTTGTGTTCGGGACTGGAAAACTCAGTATTCAAAGGAGATGTGGCTCAGTTGAATGGTAAGCAAATGGAAACGATTGGTCATTTGGCTGACTTGGGTTATGAAGCCTATAGAAACTTCAAGAGTGACCCATTATTTATCGACTATCTGGAGAATGTTTCAGTATTGAAATATTACGGCTTGACCAATGTTGGCTCTCGCCCGGTTAAAAGAACATCGGCTGGAAAACTCACTCTTTCAGACTTGCGGGCGATTCCTTTTGTTGGTGCATGGACGCAAATGAAGCAAAATGTTCCCGGTTTTTATGGTGTGGGAACGGCTCTCAAACATTATGAAGATGGGGACAAACTCGATGAAATTAAAAAACTCTATAAAAAATCGTTGTTTTTCCGAACGCTCATTGATAACTCCATGCAATCGCTTTGCAAAAGTTATTTTCCGCTGACTTCCTATCTGCAAAATGATAAAAAGTTTTCACAATTCTGGCAAAATATTCATGATGAATTTCAATTGACCAAACGATTGGTTCTGGAAATTTCGGGACAAAAACAACTTCTGGAAAATGCACCGAACACCCGGGCATCCATCGAAATTCGTGAAAACATTATATTGCCGTTAATCACCATTCAGCAATATGCCCTGATGCAGGTTAAAGCGATGGAACGTGGTGAACGAAGCGATGAACTCAAATCGGTCTATGAAAAAATCATTATCCGAGCCTTTTTTGGCAGTATTAATGCTTCAAGGAATGCAGCTTAGTTATATAGAAATATTTCATTCTCTATGAGTAAAGCTGAAAACAGGTAATAAAAAAGATAAAATACAACTTTCAAAAAATCAAACACCATGCAAAGACCGAGCGGAAGAGAAAATAACCAACTGAGAAAAGTCAAAATCACCAGAAATTACACCATTCATGCCGAAGGTTCGGTTTTGATTGAATGCGGAAACACTAAGGTTTTGTGTAATGCTTCGGTGGAGGATAAAGTACCTGTCTGGTTGAAAGGTAAAGGACAAGGCTGGGTGAGTGCCGAGTATGGAATGTTACCGCGTTCGACCGGTTCTCGGATGCGTCGCGAGGCTTCCAGCGGAAAACAAGGTGGTCGGACGATGGAAATCCAGCGATTGATTGCTCGTTCCCTCCGCGCAGTTGTTGATTTGGAAGCACTAGGTGAGAGGTTAATTACCGTTGATTGCGATGTCATTCAGGCCGATGGCGGAACTCGTACCGCCTCCATTACCGGAGCTTATGTCGCTTTGGTGGATGCAGTGAACAAACTATTATCCGATAAAGTTATCAAAAAAAATCCGATTTATGGAGCAGTTGCTGCCGTTTCGGTTGGAGTTTATGACGGTGAGCCGGTACTGGATTTGGATTATCCGGAAGATTCTTCGGCGGAAACCGATATGAATGTGATTATGAATGACAGTGGGCATTTTATCGAAATTCAGGGAACAGCCGAAGGTCATGCATTTAGTCGCGATGAAATGAACAAAATGCTGGATTTGGCTGAATTTGGTATTTTTCAGTTATTAGATGCACAAAAGCAGGCATTGGCAGAATCATGAAAAAAGTCATTCTGGCAAGTGGAAACAAAGGCAAATTGTCAGAATTACAGTCTTATCTGACTCGTTTAAATATTGAACTGGTTCCTCAGCCGAAAACAGCTGAATATGATGTCGAAGAAACCGGAACTACATTTGTGGAAAATGCCATCATCAAGGCTCGCCATGCAGCTAAACTCAGCGGACTGCCGGCAATAGCTGATGATTCCGGTTTAATGATTGATGCGCTGGACTTTCAACCCGGAGTTTATACCGCCCGATACGCCGGAGTCGGGTGCAGCTCGCAGGACAATATCGATTTGATCCTGAAAAATTTAAAATCTTATCCTGATTTAGAAAAACGCAAAGCCACATTTATTTGTGTGCTGGTATATATGGAATCAGCCATCGATCCATTGCCAGTCGTTTCTCTGGGAACCTGGCGTGGAGCGATTTATCCAAAAATGATGGGAGAAGGCGGCTTTGGCTATGACCCTATTTTCTGGGATTTTAAACACCAAATGACCGCGGCACAGATGTCGAAAGAATTGAAATCTGAGCTTTCACACAGGGGAGAGGCTTGCAGAAAACTTCTTGATAAATTATCTGCAAGATACAAATCTTTGATGGCTCAAAGCCAATGAACTACAGTATGATTGCAACTTGGTTAACTCCCATTGCTTTTAGTGTGTATATTCTTATCGTTTTTTACAACGGGAAAAAAATTGAAAAAATCAGCAAGAATTTATCTGAAGACAAAAAGAAAGCTTTAAGAAATGAATTGAAATCAAACAGAGATTACGCCTCCTGGATGGCGACCATTAGATTGC